>DATAJI010000203.1:0-15112 GCA_036262195.1 Solirubrobacteraceae bacterium | reverse complement strand
ATCATCGGCAGCGCACGGCGCACCTGTAGAGGCCGCAAACACCTAGGCAGTACCCGCGATGTCCGCGCCGCGGCGCTCAGCCGCCAGCGGGCAGCCGGAGCCCGGCAGCTAGGCAACCTACGCGTGTAGCGCGGCTTGCTCCTGCGCTGTCGGGAAGGCCCACACCGCACGGGTCCGACGCTCGCTGCGAAAGACGAAGCGGAGCTGCTGCGGCGGACGCAGCCCGTCAGGGTGATACGGCCGGAATGTCGCACACGGCTGTGGCTCAGGCAGCGCGCAGAGCAGATTGCGACCGAAGTAGCAATCCTCACAACTCGGCTTGCGGGCAGCACTGCGCGCCACGGACACTCCTCCTCCGGTTCCCTAACGACGACCGCGGGCATCAAACCAGTCGGGCGCCGCGGCCACAAGCCTGCTTCCCGCAAATGCCGGAGAAAACGATTTCGGGCGGCGGATTGTCCTGCAAATGCAGCCCTTTTTTTAGTTATGTCTGTAAGCGTACGCCGTATGTTTTAGCGCGAACTTCGCGTCTAGCGCGCATTTTGCGCTGCCGTGAGTCGCCGGCGACCGGCGCGGCATCAGGGTCGCCGACGCAACCGGCACAGACCGCCTAAGCGATCCGCGCACCGCCCAAATGTGAGCCGTAACGCCGGGCGCCTCACCTCAATAGACAGGCTCCCGCAGGATTCCTACCGGCAGGAAGGAATCGCAGGTCGCACTTGTATAATCAGTAACCAAATGACGCGCTGACAGTGAGCACGCGTCGCTTCCCCGAGGGTAGAAGAAAGGTTGATTTGGTGAGTGATTTTCTAGACACAAAGCGGAAGGAGATCGCTGGCAGGCTGCGCGAGCTCGAACCGCTGATCGCGGAGTACCGTCAGCTCGAGGCCGCGCAGGCGGCTCTCGCCGGCCTCCCGGGCAGATCGCGCGCGACGACCCGGCGTAGGGGCCCGGCCCGCGCTTCAGCGCCCGCCGCAGCGCCACGGCGGCGCGGACGCCCACGTGGCAGCGGTACGCGGGCGCTACAGGCGCTCGAGCTCGTGAAGGGACGGCCCGGCATCACAACCAGCGAAATCGCGGGTGCGATGGGAATCAAGCAGAATTACCTCTATCGCGTGCTTCCCGGTCTCGAGCGCGATAGCAAGATCACCAAGCGCGGCCGCGGCTGGTTCCCAAGCTGACACAACCGCACTGAGTGACGCCCTCATCCTGAAAGCGACCGGGATGGGGGCTTCCGGCGGCGATCAACCGCCTAGCAACGAGAGGCCCTCGACAGCGGCGCGCTCCTCGAACAGCTCGTTAACCGACTTGTCGATCCGCTCGCGGGAGAACGAGTCGATCTCGAGCCCTTGAACGACCGCGTACTCACCGCCCTTGCAGGTGACTGGAAATCCGCTCAGCACCCCTTCGGCGACACCGTAGGAGCCGTCCGACGGCACGGCCATCGAGACCCAGTCGCCGTGCGGTGTGCCACCGAGCCAATCCCGCATGTGGTCGATCGCGGCGCTCGCCGCCGATGCAGCGCTGGACGCTCCGCGTGCCTCGATGATCGCGGCTCCGCGCTTCTGCACGGTCGGGATGAAGTCAGCCTCGAGCCATATCTGATCGTTCACCACTTCCGTCGCGCTGCGACCAGAGACCTTCGCGTGCAGGATGTCGGGGTACTGGGTAGCCGAATGGTTCCCCCAAACGGTCAGATTCGTAACATCGGCAACGGCGGCGCCAGCCTTCGCAGCGAGCTGTGCCTTCGCGCGGTTGTGGTCGAGTCGCATCATCGCGCTGAAGCGCTCGCGCGGGACATCGGGCGCATGTGACATCGCGATCAGCGCGTTCGTGTTAGCCGGGTTGCCGACTACCAGGACGTGAACGTCAGCAGCCGCGTGTGCGTTTATCGCCTGCCCTTGTGGCATGAAGATGGCGCCGTTCGCCTCGAGCAGATCAGCACGCTCCATGCCCGCCCCCCGCGGGCGCGCACCGACTAGCAGCGCGACGTTGACGCCGTCGAACGCGACGCTCGGATCGTCGCTGATGTCGATCGAGGACAGCAGCGGGAAGGCGCAGTCATTCAGCTCCATCGCCGTGCCTTCCGCCGCCTTCAGCGCTGGCGTGATCTCGAGCAGCCGCAGGGCTACGGGCGTCTGCGCTCCGAGCATCGCGCCGCTCGCGATGCGGAACAACAAGGAGTAACCGATCTGCCCCGCAGCGCCGGTCACGACTACCTTGACCGGGCCGTCAGCCATCAGCGGGCGAGCTCCTCGATCACGGCGTCGGCGAACTCGGCCGTTCCTACCGCCGACGGGTCGTTGCGGTCTTCCTTGAGGTCGAAGGTCACCTTCTCGCCCTTACGGATCACCTCGGCGATCGCCTGCTCCAGACGGTCGCCGGCGTCTATCTCACCGATGTGACGCAGCATGTACACCCCCGAGAGCATCAGTGCCGTCGGGTTGACCCGGTTGAGACCCTTGTACTTCGGCGCCGAGCCGTGGGTCGCCTCGAACACCGCCGCATCGTCACCGATGTTCGCGCCGCCGGCGAAGCCGAGGCCGCCGATCATGCCTGCTCCCAGGTCGGAGACGATGTCGCCGTAGAGGTTGGGGAGCACCAGCACGTCGTACTCCTCGGGACGCGACACGAGCTGATTGCACAGGTTGTCGACGATGCGATCTTCGAACGCGATCTCGGGGTGGCGTTCTGCTACCCGACGCGCCACTTCGAGGAACAGTCCGTCAGTGAACTTCATGATGTTCGCCTTGTGCACGGCTGTCACCTTGTGACGGTCGTTGCGCTTCGCGTAGTCGAACGCGGCCTCGACGATCCGCTCGCTGCCAAAGACCGAAATGGGCTTGATCGAGATTCCGGAATCCGGTCTCACCGTCGATCCGAGCTCGGCGATCACCTCGATCATCCGGGCCGCCTCCGCGCTGCCCTGCTCGTACTCGATCCCGGCGTAAAGATCCTCGGTGTTCTCACGCATGATCACCAGGTCGATGCCCGGGTAGCGGGTGCGAACGCCCTCGTAGGCCTTGCACGGGCGCAGGCAGGCGTACAGGTCGAGCTCCTTGCGGAGCTGGACGTTCACCGAGCGGAACCCGGAGCCGACCGGCGTCGTCGTCGGACCCTTGATGCCGACCTTCGTGCGCCGGACCGAAGCAAGGGTCTCGGGCGGAAAAGGATTCCCGGTCCGCTCGAACTCGTCGATTCCAGCCTGCTGCACGTCCCAGTTGAACTCGACGCCGGTCGCCTCGAGCGCGCGTCGCGTCGCCTCCGCCAACTCAGGGCCAGTCCCGTCGCCGGGGATAAACGTCACATCATGCGCCATTTGCGGTTCCTTTCGTTCGCGCGTTTGGCCCCATCGGCAAGGCGCGATGCTACCCGCCCGGAGGCTGGCGCGCCGCAACCCGGGCGAAGACGAAGCGTTCATCCATCCACCGGGCGCCCTTACCATTAGGGCGTGCAGCGTCGTGACAACATCCAGCTCGCGCGGATCTTCGGCATTCGCGTTGGGATCGAGTGGAGCTGGTTCATCGTCCTGTTCGTTGTGATCTTCGTCCTGCGCGACTACTTCGCGCAGATCCTTCCGAGCAGCTCGCAGGCGTTCACAGTCGCGGTTCTCAGCACGCTGCTGTTCTTCGTGTCGCTGCTTGCCCATGAGCTCGGTCACGCGCTCGTCGCACGCCGGCTCGGGTTGCAAGTCGACGGCATAGACCTCTGGCTGCTGGGCGGATTCACGCGCACCCGCGGCGAAATCGACACGCCCCTGGGCGAGGCAAGTCTCGCCGCCGCCGGTCCGGCGGTGACAGCCGCGATCACGCTGCTCTGCATCGTCGTCGGAATGCTGTTCACAAGCCTCCGCCGGCTCGTCGACGTTGCGCTGTTCAACACCAACGTGCACGTCAGCGCGCCGGTCGCCCTGTTGAGCTGGCTCGCGCTGATCAACTGCTTCCTGCTCGTGTTCAACCTGCTGCCCGCGTTCCCACTCGACGGCGGTCGGATCGCTGAGGCGCTCGTCTGGCGTGCCACGGGCGACCGCAACCACGCCGCGCGCGCCACCGCTCGGACCGGTCAGGCCTTCGGCTTGCTGGTGATGGCCACCGGGGTCTTCGTCGCCGCGCGCAGTGAATTGCTGGACGGAGTCTGGCTTGTGCTGATCGGGCTGTTCCTCGAGCAGGCCGCGCGCAAGGCGGTGGTGCAGAGCAGACTCGCCGACCGGCTCCGCGATGTGAAGGTCACCGACATCATGGATGCGCATCCGCTGACGATCCCGGGACGGACGCCGTTGCTCGAGGTAGAACAGGACTTCTTCGTGCGCCATCGCTGGCCCTGGTTCGCCGTAGTCGACGACAGCGGTCACTATCTCGGCTTGCTGCGGCGCGAGCGGGTGACGCAAGAGCTGGCCGGTGGACGTCCCGCGCTTACGGCCGCCGAGGTCAGCGACGACGCTCCACCGTGGCGGATCGACGCCTCGGCAAGCCTCGAGTCACTACTCGGCTCTGAAGGACTACGGCTGCTAGGCGCTGTGGTGGCGGTCGACTCGGATGGCGTGCTGCAAGGCGTCGTTACGCTGCAAGCGATTCGTGCTGCGCTCGGCGCGCCAGCTGGCGTATAGAGTCCCGGCAGCAACCGGAAATGCCTCAACACGACGTCTTGATCATTGGCGCCGGTCTCGCCGGCCAGCGCGCAGCACTCGCCGCCGCCCAAGGCGGCGTTTCCGTTGCCATCATCAGCAAGGTGCATCCGGTGCGCTCGCACTCAGTCGCCGCGGCGGGCGGCATCAACGCGGCGATCAGCGTTTCCGACGATTGGCGCTCGCACGCCTACGACACCGTCAAAGGCTCGGACTACCTCGGCGATCAGGACGCGATCGAAGTGATGTGCCGCGAGGCTCCCGGGGAGGTGATGCACCTCGAGCACATCGGCGTCACGTTCCACCGAAACGACGCGGGTGAGCTCGACCTGCGCGCCTTCGGCGGCGCCTCGATAAATCGCACCGCCTATGTCGCCGACATCACCGGGCAGGCCATCCTGCACGTGCTCTACGAGCAGCTGATGAAGCACTCCGGCTCGGTCGAGCGCTTCGAGGAGTGGTTCGTGACCTCGCTGATCGTCAACGACGACGGTGGCTGCGCAGGGGTCGTGGCACGAGACATCCGCAGCGGGAGGATGGAGACGTTCGTGGCAAAGAACGTGATCCTCGCTTCGGGCGGCGCCGGCCAGTGCTTCAAGCCGACAACCAACGCGTTGATCTGCACCGCCGACGGGATGGCTCAGGCGCTGGCGGCCGGCGCACCGCTGATGGATATGGAGATGATTCAGTACCACCCGACGACGCTCGCCGAAAACGGCTTCCTGATCACCGAGGGGGCGCGCGGCGAGGGCGCCCATCTGCTGAACAAGGACGGCGAGCGCTTCATGGCGAAGGCGGCGCCGAACAAGATGGAGCTCGCCTCGCGCGACATCGTCTCCCGCGCCGAGCAGATCGAGATCAACGAAGGCCGCGGGGTCGGTCCAGACGGGCAGGGGATCTACCTCGACATCACCGTCGTTCCGCGCAAGCGGACGCTGGAGGCGCTGCGCGAGATCGTCAACATCGGCCGCGACTTCGCGGGCGTCGACATCACCCGCGAGCCGATAATCATCCGACCCGGCCAGCACTACATCATGGGCGGCGTCAAGACCGACATCAATGGGCAGACTCCGGTCGAAGGCCTCTACGCCGCGGGTGAGGTCGCCTGCGTGTCAGTCCACGGCGGCAACCGGCTCGGCGCCAACTCGCTGCTCGACACGCTCATCTTTGGGCGCCGATCGGGTGAGCACGCCGCCGAGCGCTCGCGCGACACGCCGATGCCGACCGTTTCCGAGGCGCACCTCCGCGCCGACGCCGAGCGGATCGAGGAGATCATCGCGCGGCCGCGCAAGGGTCGGCGGGTCTCGGAGATCAAGGATGAGCTCGGCACCGTGATGAACCGCCATGTCGCTGTCTTCCGCGACGAGAAGGGTCTACGGAAAGCGTCTGACACGGTCGCGCGGCTGAAGGAGGAGGCTGCGAGCGCGTACATCGACGACCGCGGCAGCGTCTTCAACCAGGACGTGCTCGGCGCGATCGAGCTCGGCTACATGCTCAGCACGGCGGAAACGATCACGCTCTCGGCGCTCGAGCGCACAGAGTCGCGCGGCGCGCAGTTCCGCACCGACTACCCGGAGCGCAACGACGCGGAGTGGCTCAAGCACATCGACGTCAAGCTCGGCGAGGACGGCACACCGAAGCTCTCCTACTCACCCGTCACGATCACGCAGTGGCAGCCCGAGGAGAGGAAGTACTAATGGCCCGCAACACAGCCGCACAACGCTGATGGCCGAGTTCAAGCTTCGCCTGCGCCGTTACAACCCCGAGTCCGGAGCGCCGCCCTACTGGGACGAGCACACCGTCGAGCTCGATCCTCACCGCTCGGTTCTCGAAGGCATCCTCCAAGCCAAGGCTCGCTTCGACGGCTCGATCGGGATTCGCTGCTCGTGCCGCGCAGCGATCTGCGGGTCCTGCAGCGTGCGGATCAACGGTCAGCCAGGTTTGGCCTGCCATATGCATCTGGATGACGCTCACGCGCGGGGCTCGGATGGCGTGATCGAGGTCGAACCGATGGGCAACATGCCCGTGATCAAGGACCTGATCGTCGACATGGACGCCGTACATTGGAAGAAGGTCCGGTCGGTCACGCCGTGGCTGATCAACCGGGAGCCGATCCCCGAGCGCGAGTACCTCGTCGACCGCGAGGCAATGGTCGACGTGACGCAGTCGATGGCGTGCATCCAGTGTGGCGCCTGCGTCTCCGACTGCCTCGCGATGGAGGTCGATCCCGACTTCACTGGGCCGGCCGCACTCGCGAAGTCCTACCGCTTCGTTGGCGACCCGCGCGACGACGAGCACTACGAGCGTCTGCGCTACATCGCCGAGGACCCGAGCGGGATGTACACCTGCACGCACTGCTTCAAATGCGTCGATGCCTGCCCCAAGGACGTCAACCCGATGGGCCAGATCATGCGCCTGCGCCGGATCGCTGGGGCTGATTACGGGATCGAGGACCGCAACAACGGCTACCGCCACGAGCACGCTTTTGTCGAGAACATCCGCCGCAACGGCCTGCTCCACGAGGCCGACCTTCTGCCTGACTCCTACGGCGGCAAATTCAACCCAAACGCCGTGCCCGAGCTCATCGCCTCGTTACCGATCGTGCTGCGCGGGCTGCTGCGGGGCAAGATCACGCCGAAGAAGGCGCTGCTCCACCCACACAAGGCGTCCAAGGAGCTGCGCGCGCTCTTCGACAAGATCGAGGATCAGCCCGAGCGCTACGAGCTGAACCTCTACGTCACTGGTGACGACAAGGACAACGAGCCGGCTGGTAGCGCGACCGAGGGAGCCAACTGATGAAAGTCGCCTACTGGCCGGGCTGCGTCAGCCGCGGGTTCACGCCTGAGCTGCACGGCGCCATGGCGCGGGTTGCGCCGCTGCTCGACATCGAGCTGATCGAGCTCAACCGTGCCAACTGCTGCGGCGCCGGCGTGATCGCCGAGCACAACCAAGAGCTCGCTGACACGCTGAACGCGCGCACCTTCGCGATGGCGCAGCAAACCGACGGAGAGCTGATGATGAACATCTGCTCGACCTGCCAGGGCGCGCAGAGCGAGTGCCAGGAGCGGCTCGACGCCAACGCCGCCTACCGTGGTCGCGTGAACGACTCGTTATCGGCGAGCGGCCTGCACTACGAGGAGGGAATCGTCAACAAGAACTTCCTCTGGATCCTGGTCGAGGATATTGGCCTGGAGACGCTCCGCGAGATGGTCAAGCGGCCGCTGACGAACCTGCGTGTCGGCCCGTTCTATGGCTGCTACATCATCCGCCCAGCGGACCGTATCGGGATCGACGACGAGCACCCGCGTGACAGCTACCTGACACAGCTGATCGAGGCGCTCGGCGGCACCGTGATCGAGTACGCGGGCTCGCACAAATGCTGTGGCTTCCCGATCATCACGATGAACAAGACCGCCTCGCTCAAGCAGGCGGGCCGCCACCTCGGCGACGCGATCGACGCTGACGCCGATTGCCTCGTCACCCCATGCCCTCTCTGCCATCTGAATCTGGACCTCCAGCAGCCGCTCGCCGCGGCCGTCGTCGGTCGCCAGCTCGGGATGCCCGTGCTTCACCTCCCCCAGCTTGTTGGTCTCGCGCTCGGGCTCTCGCCGAAGGAGCTCGGCATGGGCCGGCACATCGTCAAGCCAAAGACGGTGATCGACTGGTCGCAGTCGGTTATCGGCAGCGTCGCCGCTTGAGTGGCGACGCGACGCCTCAGCCGTGCGCGATTACGCTTCGCCGATCGCTGTGCGGTAGCTCCCCGGCCGGGATCCAGCGGCGGAGCGCGTCGGCCAGCTCGCCGTGGCGCATCGGCTTGCAAATGTAGTCGTCCATACCGGCTTGCAGGCAGCGTTCGCGATCGCCGCTCATCGCTTGTGCCGTCATCGCAATCACCGGCGTGTGTTGCCCAGCCCGCTCCAGCCGGCGCAGCGCCTTGGTCGCCTCATAGCCGTCCATGCCAGGCATCTGACAGTCCATCAGGACAGCGTCGAAGTGCTGTCGCGTGAACGCCTCAAGTGCCTCGTGACCGTCGCTGGCGACTTCCACGCGGCAGCCGCAGCGCTCGAGCGCACGGGCGGCCACGATCTGGTTGACCGGCGTGTCCTCGGCGATCAGGACGAGCGGGGGGCTCGGCCACACTGGCTCGGTTGGAACACGCGCGTCCCGCCTTTCCGGCGCCACGTCAGCGGCGAGTGCTGGCTGCAATTCCACCTCGAACCAGAACTTGCTCCCGCGTCCAGGCTCGCTCTCAGCGTCAACCGTTCCACCCATCAGCGTCACCAGCTCACGCGCGATCGCCAAGCCGAGCCCGGTCCCGCCGTAGTTCCTGGTCGTCGACACGTCGGCCTGCGTAAACGGCTCAAACATCCGCTCCAAGCTCGCCGAGTCGAGCCCCACGCCGCTGTCAGTCACCTCGATGCGGACAACTGTGCCGGTATGCTCCCCGGGCCGTGAGCCGACGCGAACGCTGACACCGCCGCTAGCAGTGAACTTGACGGCGTTGGAGACCAGGTTCAGCAGCACCTGCTGCAGTCTCCGGCCGTCGCCGCGCATCCGCCGCGGCACGTCAGGAGCAATCTCGAGGTCGAGCCGCAAGCCCTTCGCGGTCGCGCTCAGCCGGGGGCCGGCGCAGGTCTGCTCGATCGCAGTGTGAAGGTCGAAGTTGGTGATGTCGAGTTCGAGGTGGCCGGTCTCGATCTTCGAGATGTCGAGGATGTCGTTGATGATCGAGAGCATCTGCTCGCCCGAGAGAGCCACCTGCTCGGCGAGCGCCCGCTGCTCGCCGGTCAGATCCATCTCCAGCAGCAACTCGTTCATCCCGATCACGCCGTTCATCGGGGTGCGGATCTCGTGGCTCATATTTGCGAGAAACGCCGACTTCAAGCTCGAGGCCTCGACCGCTTGGTCACGCGCTGCGACCACGGCAGCTGCGGCCTCGTTGCGCCGTGATACGTTCACGCACAGCGCGAGGCGACACTGGCGGCCGTCAAGAATCACATCGTCGCCGGTCACGTCGACATCGACGATCGTGCCGTCCTTGTATTGGTGGCGGTGCGGCTCACTCGGCATGACGCCAATCCGCCCCTGCCCTTCGAGGTGCCCGATGTAGTCGAGGTAGGACTCGACGTCTTCGGGCGGACGCAGCTCCTTGACCGTCATCGACAGGAGCTCCTGCAACGAATAGCCGTAAGCGGCGGCCATCTCGTTGTTCGCAGCGACGATCTCGAGCGTGACGCGGTCGTAGACCACCATCGGCAGCGGGCTATGGTCGAACAGCGTCCGGTATCGCGCCTCGCTCGCGCTGAGTTGCTCACGAGCCAGCCGCAGCTCGTTCGTCGCCTTGTTGCGCGCCGTTACGTCCTGGCAATGCAGCAAGCGGCAACGGCGGCCGTCGAGCTCCAGATCATCGCCGGTGATGGCGACCTCGACGATCGTGCCGTCCTTCCATTTATGGCGCCAAAACTCAGCCTCCATCAGCAGCCCGGGCAGTTCGGCACGCAGGCCGACCGCGAGATATTCCATCAGGCGCGTATGGTCTTCGTCGGGGAACAGGTCCGGCAACGTCATCGCGAGGAGCTCTTCGCGCGGATAGCCGTAGTTGGCGACCATCGCGTTGCTGACCGCAACAAGCCGCAGCGTCGAGCGCTCGTATGCAAGCATCGGCTGAGGGTTGTGGTCGAAGAGCAGGCTTTGCTTCAGCTCGGCTCGGCTGCGCTGAGCACGAAGGATGAAAGGCACCCTCAACATGCCGGCGCGCTGGCCCGCACCCGGTACGACGACCGCCTGGGTCGCCGATCGGCCAGCGTTCCGCCAACCGACGCGCAGAAAACCCTCATCCTCGAATATCGGCGGGGGCCAGCGCGCACTTGATACAACGCTTGCGCGTTGGACAGCACAAGCCGCTGAGCGAACGCGAGCAGCCCGCCGGCGAGCCACGAGAGCTGCTCAGATCGGGTAGTGGCGCTCGGTGCCTTGAACCGTGATCCAGCGGAGCTCCGTGAACTCCTCCAACGCCGCGCGGCCGCCGAAGCGTCCCCAACCGCTGGCCTTGACCCCGCCGAACGGCATCTGTGGCTCGTCCTGAACCGTCGCGTCGTTGATGTGGCAGATCCCACTCTCGACGCGCCGAGCGAGTTCGAGCGCCGTCGGGATGTCGCGGCTAAAGATCGCGGCGGCGAGCCCGTAATCGGTGTCGTTGGCTACGCTGACGGCCTCGTCAGCACCATCGACCGTGACGATTGCGGCGAGCGGCCCGAACGATTCCTCGCCGTAGACCCGCATCGCCGGCGTCACGCCGAGCAGCACGGTCGGCTCGAAGCACGGACCCTGTGCAGTGCCGCCGCAAAGCACGTTCGCCCCGAGCTCGCCCGCATCGGCGACGAGGGCCGCAACACGCTGCATCGCGTCGTCGTTGATCAGCGGTCCGATCTGCGTCGCGGGGTCGCGCGGGTCACCGACGGTCAATGCCCTTGCGCGGTCGGCGAGGCGCTGGGCAAACGGCTCGGCCACCGACCGATCGACGATTACCCGCTCGGTCGACATGCAGATCTGGCCCTGGTGCATGAACGCACCAAAGCTGGCCGCCGCCGCCGCGCGGTCGAGATCGGCGTCGGCGAGCACGATGAATGGCGCCTTGCCGCCGAGCTCGAGCAGCACGCGCTTGAGGTGACGGCCAGCAGTTTCGGCGATGATCCTGCCGACCCGCGTGGAGCCTGTGAAGTTGACGCGGCGCGTCTGCGGGTGCGCGATCAGCTCCTCTACCACGGCGGCGGCGTCGGGCGGCGCATTGGCCATAAAATTGATGACCCCAGCAGGGCTTCCCGCATCGACGAGCACCGATGCGACGGCGGCGTGGGTTCGCGGACACAGTTCGGATCCCTTGAGAACGACTGTGTTGCCGAACGCGAGCGGCGCTGCGATCGCGCGGGTCGCAAGGATCACCGGCGCATTCCACGGCGCAATCCCGACCACCACACCGACAGGCGAGCGAACGGCCATTGCAAGCTTGCCAGGGACGTCAGAGGGGATCACCTCGCCGACGCCGCCATAGGCCTGCGTCGCAGCCTCGCGCAGGATCGCGGCGGCGAACATACAGTTGAACATGCCCCAGCCGAACGTCGCGCCGGTCTCCTCGATCATGACCTCGGCGATCGCTTCCTGACGCTCGATCAGGACCTCGGAGGCTCGCGTGAGCAACTCGCGCCGATGGCTGGGAGCGGACGTCGACCACTGCTCGAAGGCCCGGTGTGCCGCCTCGACGGCGGCGCGTGCGTCGGCCGGAGCGGCTGCCGCCGCCGACGAGGCAAGCTCGCCGTTGAAGGGGTTGCGCGTCGTGAACGTGGCGTCGGATTCGGCGTGCGACCAGTCTCCGTCGATCAGCAGCTGCTGGGGCTCGAGCATTGCTCTGGTGGCCATGTGCACTCCTCAACGGATCGCGAGCGCAAGACGTCGCGTGCTGCGCTCACTGGGATGTGGATCACCGCCTGCAAGAGGACCAGGTCCACGGTCCATCTTCCGCATGTGGCGCCTGTCCACAATACGCCTGCGTGGGCAGCATCGCGAGCGTCCTGGACGTTCGGCGGGGAGCGTCAACCGGGAGGCGAGCCTGTGGTCGCAGCGGCGGGGGCGCCGAGCAGGCCGCGGTCGTTGAGGAGCTCGGCGATCTGGACGGCGTTGAGCGCGGCGCCTTTGCGGAGGTTGTCGCCGACGACGAAAAGATTGAGGGAGAGTGGGTCGTGGAGATCGCGGCGCAGGCGGCCGACGGCCACTTCGTCGCGACCGGCGTAATGGACCGGCGTCGGCAGCGGGTCGAGGACCACGTTGGGGAACGACACGAGCGCCACCGCGGCCGCTTCCAGGTCTGGCTCGCGCTCGAACGTCGCGCGCAGCTCGATCGCGTGACCGACCATCACCGGAACGCGGACGCAGGTTGGACTGACGCGAAGCTTGGGCAGCTCGAGGATCTTCCGTGATTCGTTGACCAGCTTCATCTCCTCGTCGCTGTAGCCGTCGTCGGCCTGCGAGCCGAGCCAGGGAACGACGTTGAAGGCCAGCGGCGCGGCGTGAACGGTGTGCTCGATCTCGGCGATCGCCGTGGCTCCGTCGCTGACGAGCAGCTCACGCGACTCGTGCAGCAGCGGCACCTGGGCAGCCAACTCGTCGATCCCCTTCTGGCCGGCGCCGCCGGCTGCCTGGAAGCTAGTCGCAACGAGCGCGACGAGGCCAAAAGCGTCGTGCAGCGCCTTCAACGGCAGCATGATCGTCATCGTCGTGCAGTTCGGGTTGGCGACGATGCCGCGGCCGATCGAGCCAAGCGCCTGCGGGTTGACCTCGCTGACGACGAGCGGCACCCGCGGGTCCATACGCCAGGCGCTCGAGTTGTCGACGACGATCGCCCCGGCGTCGGCAAAGCGCGGAGCCCACTCGCGCGAGACGCCGCCGCCAGCGGAGAAGAGGGCAACGTCGAAGCCGGCGATCGTGTCGTCGCGAAGCGGCCGTAGCTCCCCGACCCCCTCGATCGTGCGCCCGGCCGAGCGCTCGGATGCGAACGGGACGATCTCGCCGTAGGGGAACTCGCGCTCGGCGAGCACGCTCAGCATCACCGCTCCAACCGCTCCGGTCGCGCCAACCACGGCGACACGCGGACCGGCGGTCGTCATCGTGGGCCTCCGAACGGATCCTCGGGAAGGATCGTGTCCTCGCCCGACAGGCTGAACGCGGCGTGCAACAGGCGGACCGCGTCCGGGACGCGAGCACCGGGGATCACGCAGGAGATCTTGATTGGGGACGTCGAGATCATCTCGATGTTGATCTCGGCCTCGCCGAGCACGTTGAAGACCTTCGCCGCGACCCCCGGGTGACTGCGCATGCCAGCACCGACGATCGAGACCTTGCCCATCTCCTCATCCATCGCCACAGCGCCGATCCCGACCTCGTCGACGACCGCTTCGAGGGCAGCGCGCGCACTGCGGATGTCCTCGCGGGCGACCGTGAACGACATGTCGGCGCGGCGACCATCGGCGAGCGGCTCGTTCTGAATGATCATGTCGACGTTGACGTTGGCCTCGGCGAGCGCACCGAAGATCCGACCCGCGATACCGGGCTGGTCGGGCACGCCGAGCAGCGTGATCCGGGCCTCCCCGGTCGAGTGCGTGACGGCAGTGACTAGTGGCTGCTCCAAGGTCTCGTGCTCCGAGACGACAACGGTACCGGGCCCATCGTCCGAGCTGGACCGGCAGTGGATCCGCACGCCGTGGTTGCGCGCATACTCAACTGAGCGTAGCTGGAGAACCCCGGCGCCGGACGCCGACATCTCGAGCATCTCCTCGAAGGAGACGATCGGCAGCTTGCGCGCGCTCGGAACGATCCGCGGGTCAGCGCTGAAGACTCCCGCGACATCGGTGTAGATCTCACACTCCTCGGCGCCGAGAGCGGCGGCAAGCGCGACCGCCGTGGTGTCGGACCCGCCGCGGCCGAGTGTCGTCACGTCGCGACTGGTCGAGATCCCCTGGAAGCCGGCGACGAGAACGATCTTGTCGTCCTCGAGCGCCGCTTCGATGCGCTCACCACGGACGTCGAGGATCCGCGCCTTCGTATGCGAGGTGTCGGTGACGATGCCGGCTTGGGAGCCGGTCAACGAGATCGCCTGCGCTCCGAGGTCGTGGATCGCCATGGCGCACAGCGCGCAGGAGATCCGCTCGCCGGTCGAGAGCAGCATGTCCATCTCGCGCGGGTCGGGCGCCGGCGAGACCTCCTCGGCCATGGCGATCAGCTCGTCGGTCGTCTTGCCGCGCGCCGAGAGGACAGCCACGACGCGGTAGCCGGACTCGCGCTTGGCGACGATGCGCCGAGCCGCACGCCGGATCTGCTCGGCGTCGGCGACCGACGTGCCGCCGAACTTCATCACGATAGTGCTCACCGCCCGGAGGATACGCGGGCGCGACAGCGGGGCTGAGGCTGCCGACTAAACCGCCCGACGTCCCGAGAACGCGCGTCCGAGCGTCACCTCGTCGGCGTACTCGAGGTCCGCGCCCACCGGCAGGCCGCTCGCCAGCCGCGTCACCGAGACCCCCGGAGCGCGCTCGCGCAGTGCCTCGGCGATGTGCAGCGCGGTCGCCTCGCCGGTCGTCGTTGGGTTCGTTGCGAGCACGACCTCGCGAATCTCCGAGCCCGGGTCGACGACCCGGCGGAAGAGCTCCGCGATCCGCAGGTCGTCCGCGTCAACCCCGTCGATCGGGGACAGCGCGCCGCCGAGCACGTGGTAGCGACCGCGGTACTCGTGGGTACGCTCGAGCGCGATCACATCGGAGGGCTCCTCGACCACGCAGATCAGCGATCCATCGCGTCGCTCGTCCTCGCAGATCCGGCAGCGCGGGCCCTCCGCGAGGTTGCAGCAGATCTCGCAAAGCCCGATCCGCTCCTTGACGTCACGGATCGCCTGCGCGAGCGCCTCCGCGTCCTCGCCAGATGCACGCAAGATGTAGAAGG
>DATAJI010000202.1:0-4340 GCA_036262195.1 Solirubrobacteraceae bacterium | reverse complement strand
TTACCGAGGCGCCGAAGCCGAAGCCCGTGCTTTTTGGCTCCGTGACGAACTCAGGAATGATGATGAACGCGGAGTACATTCCGCCGCCCAGGAGCGCAGCCGCGAGGTTCGTCGTCCAGACCGGGCGGACGCGCATCATCTTCATGTCAACGAGCGGGGTCTTGCTGCGGACCTCCCAGGCGACCCAAGCGGCGACGATCAGCAGTCCGACAACGATCAGGCCGATCGTCTTCGGCGAGCCCCAGCCCCAGTCGGTCGCCTCGCTGATCGCGATCAGTACGGCGGAGAGGCCGAGGCCCATCAGCACGGCAGCGGTCCAGTTGATCTTCGCCGGCGTTCGCAGAGGCGATTCGGGGACGAAGAAGAAGCTGAGCACCGCCGCGAACACGACCACCGGAAGGGGGGCCCAGAACAGCCACTGCCAGCTGAGGTGATCGAGGATCACGCCGCCGAGCAGGATGCCGGCCCCACCGCCGATTCCCAGAATCGCCGAGACCAGGCCGATCCCACCGGCGACGCGGTCGCGGGGAAACTCGTCGCGGATGATCCCGAAGGCGAGCGGGAAGATCCCGCCGGCGGCGCCCTGGACCGCGCGCGCGACATCGAGCTCGAAGATCGTCCTGGAGAGTGCGCAGGCGAGGGTCCCGACCGCGAGCACCACGAGCATGACGAACAGCATCCGCTCCTTGCCGTAGATGTCGCCGAGGCGCCCCGCGATTGGTGTCACCACCGAAGCCGAGAGGAGGGTGGCGCTGAGCAGCCACGCGGCGCTGTCGTCGCTCGTATGCAGCGCGTGTGCGATGTCGGGGATCGCCGGGATCACAAGCGACTGCACGACCGCGTAGGCGAGACCGCCCAGGGCGAGCACGGCGAGGGTGAGCTGGGGGCTCTGGCGTTGAGTGTGCGGCTCTGTCACTGGTGCTCCTTGCGGGCGGGTGGGTGGAAAACCTGACGGGCTAGCGATGCTGCGAGGTCGAGCGGTAGCGCAGTCCGTCGAGCGCGATGTCGAGGATGCGCTCTGTCTCCTCGGGCTCGGCAGGACTTATCTTTGCGATCCCACCGACCATCCGTACGACCTCGGTAAAGCTCGTATCGGGCCGCACGACGCCGGCCTGTTGGGCGCGCTCGAGCAGTGGTCCGCCGGTGGCGAACACCGCCACGCGGCAGCTACGGAAGACCTCGGCATCTTCGCCGAGGTGCGCGAACAGCTCTTCGGCGAGCGCCTGCTTCGCCGCGACGTAGCGCACGAAGCGATGCAGCCAGTCGACGAGCGCATCCCACGGCGGCAGATCAACGGAATTGTCCGCCGAGTTGCAGAGAGCCTCCACCTCGTCGATATAGATCGCCTCGACGAGGTCGAGTCGACTCGGGAAGTGGCGATAGAGCGTGCCGATGCCGACGCGGGCGCGTCGCGCGATGTCCTCGAGCGAGGCTGAGGTGCCGTCGCTAGCGAACGCTGCACGCGCGGCGTTGATCAGCTTCGCGCGGTTACGCGCCGCGTCGGCGCGGAGTGGGCGCTCGGGGGTGTCGATCTGGCTCAAGGGGGACCGCCGAGCTTGTAATGGAAGCGGAGGGACGCTCCGTATAGTACTACGTGGAGGGTCCCTCCACTTGTGCCCGGGGTGACGTGCGAGCTGCATCGCTTAGTCTCCAGTGATGGATGACGCCACGCTGATGACGGCTGCCGACCTCGAGGCGCTACACGCTGAGCTTGCGCAGCTCGAAGGGGAGGGCCGGCGCGACATTGCCTCGAGGATCAAGACGGCCCGCGAATGGGGCGACCTGAAAGAGAACAGCGAGTACCACGACGCGAAGAACGAACAGGCGCACCTCGAGACCAGGATTGCGATGCTCCGTGATCGGCTCGCGCGAGCCGAAGTGGTCGAGGTGGCCGAGGTGGGCCGTCCCAACGGAGTCGTCGCGTTTGGCTCGGTCGTGGTCGTTCGCGACGAGCAGGGCCGCGAGCAGCGCTTCGAGCTTGTCAGCTCGCGCTCGGCGGCCCCGGGAGCGGGACAGATCTCAATCGAATCACCGGTCGCCAAGGCGCTGTTGGGGCGCCGTGCCGGTGACGTCGCGTCCGTCTCGCTGCCGCGCGGCACGCGCGAGTTGACGCTCGTTTCAGTCGCCTAGACTGAGGACACCGGCAGCGAGTAGCTGACCCACTCCTCGCGCGTCGCACCCGTCCGATCGTATACAGCCTGCGCCCGCTTGTTCCCGGGCGCCGTATACCACTCGAGTCCGATCGCCCCGCGGTGCACGCACTCGCCGGCGCATGCCTCGATCAGCGTCGCGCCGATCCCGGAACCGCGCGCCGCCGGTGCCACATAGAGATCGTTCATCAGGCCGATCGGCCCTGCGTTGAGCGTCGAGAAGGTCCACAGCAGCGTCGCTAGACCGACCGCGGTACCGTCGCCGAGTCGCGCCAGCAGCTGGATGCCGGCCGTCTCAGGGGCGTCTAGCAGCGCCTCACAGACTCCGCGCAACGCGGCTTCGCTCGGCGCCGCCTCATAGAACTCGCAGTAGCCGCGCAGCAGCGGCATCACCTCGTCGATGTCGTCCGCCGTCACTCGGCCGATCGCGAAGTCGCTCATTCAGGCAGCTTACCCGCGAAGTGCGCGTCGAGAACCGCAGGATCTGCGGTTTCCCAGCGTCGCTTGAAGTACTCGCGCTGGAACGGCCAGGCGGCGAGCATTAGGACAACGCCGAGCAGCAGGCCGCCGATGCCGATCACGATCGGAACCTGGAGGCCGTCGAGCGGCGGCGAATAGTTGGCGCCAGCCTTGCTGTAGCTGATGTACGCCTTCACGAAGACCGCGAACATCAGCACGCCGCCGAGGACCGGCAGGAATCCGGCGAAGAAGAGGCGTCGGAAGCTCTTGAGCAGCTCCCGACGGAAGTACACCGCGCACGCAATGCCGGTGAAGCCGTAGTAGAAGCAGATCGAGAACCCGAGCGCGGTGATCGAGTCGCCGAGGACATTCTGGTTGGGATCGAAAGCAACGATGGCGATGGTCCAGACTGTCGAGGCCGCCCCCATCGCAAGCGTCGAGACGTCGGGCGTTTGGAAGCGCACGTGTGTCCGGCCGAAGATCCTCGGGATCGCGCCCCACGCGGCCATCGAGATCGTCGTTCGCGCTGTTGGCAGGATCGTCGTCTGGGTCGAGGCCGAGGCCGAGGTGAGCACCGAGAACAGCAGCAACTTCTGCAGGACCCCGGTACCAAAGACGCTCTTGCCGAGCGGGCTTAGGACGTCGTTTGAGTTGGCTCCAAGGAACGCTGTCCCATGGATCGCCTGCGCCCCCGTGGTGACGATGACGTAGATCAGCAGGAGTAGCACCGTCGAGACCACGGCTGCCTTGCCGGGTCCCTCGTGCGGGTTCTCTGACTCCTCATTGACTGCGACGCCCGAGTCCCAGCCCCAGTAGACGAAGATGCCGAGGAGAACGGCGTCGGCCAAGGTGCCCCAGTTGAGCGCGAACGGGTTGAACCAGGAGAGCTCGGGCTTGATCGCGCCGGCTGGCGCACTGCCGCCGTAGACCTTGACGAGCGCGACCACCGCGAAGATCGCCAGGATCACCACCTCGAAGGTGAGTAGCAGCTGCTGGATCCGCGCTGAGAGCTCGATCCCACGCCAACAGATCCAAGTCATCAGCGCAATCCAGATGACGGCGGCGATGATCAGCGCAGGCGTTGACGTCGACGCGCTCGTCCAACCGACGAGTTGGTACGTGTAGGTCCCGGCGACGACCGACAGCGATGCCATCACGATGATGTCCGCGAGGAAGATCGCCCAGCCATTTACCCAGCCCAGCTGGGGGCCCAGCGCTCGCGTTACCCACGCGAAGGTCGTGCCGGCGTCGGGGTCGGCAAGGTTGAGGTAGCGGTAGCCGAGTGAGACGAACAGGATCGGGATGAAGGACACGATCATGATCGCCGGGGCATGAATGCCAAGGCCGGGAACCAGGACGATGAAGCCGAGCGTCGCGGCGATGCTGTACGCCGGCGCGGTCGACGCGACGGCGATTACGACGTTCGACGCGTAGCCGATCGCATTCGTCTTCAGCCCCTTCTCCCCAGGAGCGCTTGAGCGCTTGGGCGGGTCAACGTTGACGGGGACGGCGGCGCTCTCCAAGGCGGGACCTCCTCCTGATGACCGTGCCCGGAACCCCGGGTCGGCGGTATTCAACCGCAAACGCCTGGCCACCGGGGCGCCCCTCGCCGCGGAGGTGCTCGCCGTGGCGGTGCTGTTAGCGTGTGAGGTAGGCGATCAGCACGGGAGGCTGAGCAGTCGTGTCCATAACAGCCGCGCATCAATACTCGACCACTGCACTGTCCGAGCT
>DATAJI010000201.1:0-2899 GCA_036262195.1 Solirubrobacteraceae bacterium | reverse complement strand
CCTGCTGGACCCGGGCGAACCGCCGCCTCACGCGCGGGTGCGAATTGAATTCGATGACCTAAAAATTCTCTGGTTCAGCGATCCGCGGCGGTTCGGGACCGGGCAGCTGATCGTCGGCGACGACGCGCTCGAGCGGTTCCTGGCGGCGCGACTCGGCATCGAGCCGTTCGACGAGCGTTTCAGCGGTCCCTACCTGCGCGCGCTCGCGAATCGGCGGCGCGGCCCGATCAAGCCGTTCCTGCTCGACCAGCGAAATCTCGCCGGGGTCGGGAACATCTACGCCGACGAGGCGCTGTTTCGCGCCGGCGTCCATCCGCGGCGCGCGGCCGGCAGCCTGACGCCGAAGCAGTACGCGCTGCTCGCCGAGGCGATCCGTGAGGTGCTCACCGCCGGGATCGACTCGAACGGGGCGTCGATCGACGACTTTCGCCATCTCGACGGCGCCCGCGGCAGCTTCCAGGACCGCTTTCTCGTGCACCGTCGCGAAGGCGAGCCATGCCCGCACTGCGACCGCCCGATCGAGAAGATCGTCGTCGGCGGTCGCGGGACCTATGTCTGCCGCCACTGCCAGGCGGTGCCGCGGGTTGCTAGGCCGCGAGCAGCTCGGCCAGCCGGCCGGACTGGTCGGCCGCGTAAAGCTCGGTGAAGCCGCCGATCAGCTGCCCGTCGATCAGCACCTGGGGGAAGGTCATCATGCCGGTGCGCGCGGCCAGCTCAGCTCGACCCGCGGTGTCCCGCGCGAGGTTGATCTCGTCGTAGTCGAGTCCGCGCTTGGCGAGCAGCGCCTTGGCCTGGCGGCAGTAGCCGCAAGGATCGGTCGTGTAGACAGTGATCTTGCTCATTACTTCATAAAGTACAGCAGTAGATGAACCGGCCTGGGAGGGTGCTGTCGCAGGACTCGCGTAGTCTCGGGTCAATGGCATTTGTTGACGCATCTGGGACGAGCACGAGGGCGCTGCGATGCCTGGTCCGCTGAAGACGGATGCGATCGTGCTGCGCTCGCTGCGCTACGGTGAGGCCGACCGGATCCTCCATCTGTACACGCCCGGGCGAGGGCGGATCGGAGCGATCGCGAAAGGGGTCCGGCGCACGCGCAGCCGCTTCGGCGGCCGGCTCGAGCCGTTTTGCCGCGTACGGCTCGTCTGCCACGAGGGCAGGGGGGAGCTGCTCACCGTAACCGGGGTGGAGACGCTCGAATCACACGCGGCGCTGCGCGAGCAGGCGGTGACGCTTGATGCCGCGGCCCGCGCCTGCGACGCCGTGGCGCGGATCTTCGAGACCGGGGAGCCGCATCCGGCGGTCTACAACCTGCTGGCCAATGAGCTGGCGTTGCTCGCGGCCGATCCGTTGTACGCGGGTCATGCGAACGCGCTGGCGTTCCGCCTCAAGCTGCTGGTCGCCGCGGGACTCGCGCCGGCGCTCGCCTCCTGCGCGTCGTGCGGCGCGCTCGAGAACCTCGCCGGCTTCTCGGCGGCGGCTGGGGGCGTCGTCTGTACGGCCTGCGAGGCCGGCTCGTTCGCGTTTTCGCAGGAGACCTACGAGTTCATGATCGCGGCGCTGGCGCGTCCGCTCGCGGAGACCCCGGCGGCCTCATCACAGGCGCTGCGCGAAGCCGAGCGCGCGATCGGTGAGACGCTCGAGCACCACGCGCACCTGCACCTGCGAGCGGCGGTGGCCCGATGAGGGCCAGTGCGCCAGAGGAAGTGGCGGCGCGGTTCGCGGCGCGCCAGATCGAGCGCGAGGAGCGCGACCTCGCCCCGGCGGCGACGCGCTCCTATCCCGCGGAGCGCCGCCGTCCCGACGAGGACTGCGCGCTGCGCACGCCTTTCCAGCGCGACCGCGACCGGATCGTCCACAGCAAGGCGTTCCGCCGTCTCAAGCACAAGACGCAGGTGTTCGTCGCGCCGCAGGGCGACCACTACCGGACGCGCCTCACGCACACGCTCGAGGTGACGGGCATCTCGCGCACCGTCGCACGGGCGTTGCGGCTCAACGAGGATCTCGTGGAAGCGGTCGGGCTCGGTCACGACCTCGGCCACCCGCCGTTCGGGCACATCGGTGAGGACGTGCTCGACCGCTGCCTGCGCGAGCGCTTCGGCGGCCACTTCCATCACTGGGAGCAATCGCTGCGCGTCGTCGACGATCTCGAACGCGACGGCGCCGGCCTCAACCTGACGGCGCCGGTCCGCGACGGAATCCTCGCTCATTCCGGTCGTGCGGCAGCGCCCGCGACGCTCGAGGGTGCGATCGTACGGATCACTGACCGCTTCGCCTACCTCAACCACGACATCGACGATGCGCTGCGCGCTGGTGTGCTGTCTGTCGACGAGCTTCCGCGCGAGGCGATCGCCGGGCTCGGCGAGAGCGGCTCGCGGCGAATTGACGCGCTCGTCCACGACCTGGTCGAGCATTCCGAGCGCGCTGGCGAGATCGTCCAAAGCGAGGACGCGGCGGCGGCGATGGGCGCGCTGCGCGACTTCATGTTCGATCACGTCTACCTTGGTGAGGTCGCGCGGCGCGAGCACGCGAAGGTCGAGACGGTGATCCGCACGCTGTTCGACCATTACTGCGAGCAGCCGCCGTTCGCCGGCGCGGTGGCCGACGACGGCGACCTGGCGCGGAGGGTCACCGACTTCATCGCCGGGATGACGGACCGCTACTGCATCCGCGCGTTCGAGGAGCTGACCGTTCCACGCGCGTTCGACGTTTACGGGGCCTGAGATGCCGCGCTACACCGACGACAGCAAGGAGCGGGTCCGCGCGGCGATCGACATGGTCGACCTCGTCGGGACGCGCAGCGAGCTGCGCCGCGCCGGCGCCGACTCCTACAGCGGCATCTGCCCCTTCCACGACGAGCGCACGCCCTCGTTCTCGGTCAAGCCGTCGGAGAAGCTCTACT
>DATAJI010000200.1:0-2096 GCA_036262195.1 Solirubrobacteraceae bacterium | reverse complement strand
CAGATCGGCGGCATGTTCGAGGGCGACCGCAGCCGCAAGCAGACGCTCGTCGACTACGGCTTCCGCCTGCCGTCGGCGCTCGACAACCGCCCCCAGACCTTCGAGGAGTTCCTCTCGATGGCCCCGCGGATCGTCTTCGTCTCGGCAACCCCCGGAGAATTCGAGCGCACCCGTTCGGGCAAGGTCGTCGAGCAGATCGTCCGCCCGACCGGAATCGTCGACCCCCAGGTCGAGGTTCGCGCGACCCTCAACCAGATCGACGACCTGATGGGGGAGGTCCGCACGCGCGTCGATCGCGACGAGCGCGTCCTCGTCACGACGCTGACCAAGAAGATGGCCGAAGACCTCTCCGGCTACCTGCTCGAGCTCGGCTTCCGCACCCGCTACCTGCACTCCGAGATCGACACGCTCGAGCGGATCCAGATCATCCGCGACCTGCGCCTCGGCGAGTACGACGTGCTCGTCGGCGTCAACCTGCTGCGCGAGGGCCTCGACCTGCCCGAGGTCTCGCTTGTCGCGATCCTCGACGCCGACAAGGAGGGCTTCCTCCGCGGCGAGACCTCGCTGATCCAGACGATCGGTCGCGCCGCCCGCCACGTCGACGGCACGGTGATCATGTACGCCGACCGCATGACCGCGGCGATGACGGCCGCACTCGAGGAGACCAACCGCCGCCGCGCGATCCAGGTCGCCTACAACGAGCAGCACGGCATCACCGCCGCCTCGATCGTCAAGGGCGTCTCGGACATCGCCGAGTTCCTGACCGCCGAGTCGAACACCCCCGCTCGCCGTCGTCGCCGCGCCGCCACCAAGACCGCGGAGTTGTCCTCGTCCGAGCTCGAGAAGCTCGCCGTCGAGCTCGAGGAGGAGATGCTGGCCGCAGCCGAGGACCTCCGCTTCGAGTACGCCGCGCGCCTGCGCGACGAGTTGCGCGACCTGCGCCGCGACCTCGCCGCGATCAAGTCGATGGCGTAATTGTGGGTCGGACCGGCGCATGCGCCGGTCCGCGGGTGGGTGCATGCACCCACCCGAAATGCCGACTATGAGTGGCTGGACGCGGCCGAGTCAGTCGCCGTCGGAACCCATCGGCGCAGCGTGTCGATCAGCGAGTCGCGACGGATCGGCTTGCTGATGTAGTCGTCCATCCCGGCCGCAAGGCAGCGTGCGCGATCCCCGTCCATCGCGTGGGCAGTCATCGCGATCACCGGCACGCGTGGGCCGCCATTCTCACGCGCCCTCAGCACCGCAGTTGCCTGGTAGCCGTCCATCTCGGGCATCTGGCAGTCCATCAGGATCGCGTCGTAGCGCTGGCCGTCGAGCATCTCGAGCGCCTCGCGTCCGTTGTGCGCGACGTCGGTACGGCAGCCGCAGCGCTCGAGCGTGCGGACCGCCACGATCTGATTGACGGTGCTGTCCTCGACGATCAGCACGAGCGGGGGGGTCGACCAGATCGGCTCCGTGACGTCAGCGGCGCCGGTCGAAGGTGGTGCTCCGCCGTTGGCGGAGATCGGCTCGCGGAGTGGCAGCTCGATCCAGAACGTGCTGCCGCTGCCGAACTCGCTCGTCGCACCGATCGCTCCGCCCATCAGCTCGATCAGCTCACGTGAAATCGCGAGGCCGAGGCCCGTCCCACCGAATTTGCGCGTCGTCGAGACATCAGCCTGCGTGAACCGCTCGAACATCCCTTGCAGTGCTCTCGGCTCGACCCCGATCCCGGTATCGATCACCTCGACGCGCACGGCGCGCTCGACTCCGCCGCCTGGAGCGACGCGAGCCCGCACGATTATCTTGCCTTCGCTCGTGAATTTGACGGCGTTGACGATCAGATTGAGGAGGATCTGATTCAGGCGCCGACCGTCTCCGCTGAGCTGCTCCGGCAGCGACTCATCGATCTCCTGGACGAGCTCCAGCCGCTTGGCGGCGGCCTGCGGCGCAGCGATCGCGCAGGCCCGGTCGATCGACTCGCGCAACGAGAAGTCGCTGACCTCCAGCTGGAGCTTTCCCGCATCAATCTTTGAGATGTCGAGGATGTCGTTGAGTAGGGCGAGCATCGCCTCGCCAGAAGCGGCGACCTGCTCAGCGAGTTGCCGCTGATC
>DATAJI010000199.1:0-7005 GCA_036262195.1 Solirubrobacteraceae bacterium | reverse complement strand
ACCCGGAGTTGCTCGAGCTGGGCGAGCTGAGCGCTGCCGATGTGATCGTGGACCCGGACGAGCTCGCGATGGTCGTCGGCACCGGCGCCGCGGAAGCTGCCACCACGGCGAGGCGGAACGTCGAGATCCTGCGCGAGTATGCGGTGCGCCCGCCGCAGCACAAGGCGAGGCGTGTCACGCTGCGGTTCCTGCTCTCGCCGGTCGCGATCGAAGGCAGCAACAGCGTCGAACGGGTCGTGCTCGCGCGCAACGAGCTGGTGAGCGAACCGGATGGGAGCATGCGCGCGCGGGCGACCGACGAGCGGATCGTCGTGCCCTCGCACGCGGTCTTCCGTGCCATCGGTTACCGCGGCACCCCACTGGCTGGCGTACCATTCGACGAGCACCGCGGCGTGATCGCGAACACCGGCGGCCGCGTCGTTGCGCCCGAGGGTGTGCGCCACGGGGAGTACGTTGTCGGTTGGGCTAAACGCGGGCCCAGTGGCGTCATCGGCACCAACAAGAAGGACGCCAATGACACCGTTGCCCGCTTGCTCGAGGATTTCGGCGGCGGTCGCCTGCTCGCACCGGCGCCGATCAGCGACGCCGCGCTCGACGCGTTGATCCGCGAGCGCGCACCGAATGTGGTCGACTATGCCGGCTGGGCGCGAATCGACCGCCACGAGCGAGAGCGCGGCGAGTCGCAGGGGCGGCCGCGGATCAAGCTGACGCGTGTGCAGGAGATGCTCGCCGCCGCGAAGCGCCGATGACGGTGGACCCGGCGACGTCACACCTGCGTAGCGCCGACCCGGTGCTCGGGAGGCTGATCGAGCGCCTCGCGCCGACGATGACGCCACTCGAGCGGCGGCAAAGCGGCCGACCGCGCGAGCACTACGCCGGCCTCGTGCGGACGATCGTCGGCCAGCAGCTCTCGACGCGCGTCGCCCAGGCCATCTGGCTGCGACTGCTCGCGTACTTCGACGGCGAGCTGCCGACACCGCAGGCGATCCTCGCCGCCGACGGCGAAGAGCTACGCGCGGCCGCGGGACTCTCGCGGGCGAAGGTTGTCTATCTGCGTTCCCTGGCGGAGCACGTCACGTCGGGCTCACTCGAGCTCGAACGTCTCGAGACGCTCGACGATGAGAAGGTGATGGCCGAGCTGGTCGCGGTGAAAGGCCTCGGCGAGTGGAGCGCACAAATGTTCCTGATGTTCCAGCTCGGTCGACCAGACGTGCTGGCGCCTGGCGATCTCGGGATCCGCAAAGGCATCCAGATCATCGACGGCCTCGACGAGCTACCCATACCGGCTGCTGTAGTCGCGCGCGCTGAGCCGTGGCGTCCCTACCGCACGACGGCCTGCCTCTTCCTCTGGGCGGCGATCGACGCACCGCCGCAGTAGCCAGCCAAGCCGGCTAAACCGGTGAGCAGGACTCCTGGTCAGCGACGCGGAACGAGGAGCCGCAGCCGCATGCTGCGACCACGTTCGGGTTCTCAACCTGGAAGCCGGCACCGGTGAGGGCATCGACATAGTCGATCTGCGAGCCGTTGACGTATTCGAGCGCCTGCGCGTCGACCAGCAGCTTCAGCCCATGGTCTTCGAAGATCGAGTCATCCTCGCGCGGCTCGTCGAAAGCGAGCTGGTACTGGAAGCCCGAGCAGCCGCCGCCGCGAACGCCGACCCGCAGGCCCGCGGCCGCCACGTCGGCGCCCTGAGCCGCGAGAAACTCTCGCACCTTCTCGGCACCCTTGTCAGTGATCGTAACCATCGCTTTCCAAAGTATAGCGAGCAGGCAGAAGGCCTTCGTCGTCTAATCTCTTCGTATAGGAATGCCTGACGCGACGGACATAAAGTTACGCATCGAGGCTGCTATCCCTGGGGCTCGAGCTGAGGTCGAGGACTGGACTGGCGGTGGCGATCACTTCCGCGCTACGGTCACGGCTCCGGCCTTCGCCGGGCTGTCACGGATCGAGCAGCACCGCCTCGTCTACGGGGTATTCGGAGGAGAGATCGGCGGGCCGATCCACGCCCTGTCACTGACGACGATCAGCGAGTGAGGAAAAGATGAGCCAACACCAAGAGAACCCGATCCGCGAGGCGATCTCGAGCGCGATCGCCGACAACGAAGTGATCCTCTTCATGAAGGGAACGCCCGAAGCGCCCGCGTGCGGCTTCTCGGCGCGGACCGTTGGCGTCTTGCAGTCGCTCGGCGTCCGCTTCGCCGCGGTCGACGTGCTGCCGGATCCGCGCATCCGCCAGGAACTGTCGGCGCTGTCACAGTGGCCGACGATTCCGCAGCTGTTCGCCCGGGGCGAGCTGATCGGCGGCTGCGACATCGTCACCGAGATGTATGAGACCGGCGAGCTCGCTGAGGCGCTCGGCGCCAGCGCGACGCCTGAGTCGCCCGCAGCCACGGCGGCGGTCGCCGAGGCGGCCCTGCAGATCGAGAATCGGCTCTAGCGGCTGGCGCGCTCCGAGGGGGATGATCGCAATGGTGCTAGAGATAGCAGTCGTCGGGGGCGACACGCAGCGGCGCACCGGTGTCGTTCACATCTACGAGGAGGAGGAGGCATCGTTTGACGAGGCCCGTCAGCGACCCGACGGCTCCTACCTTTGCGCTACCTTCGCCGGCCGCTGGACCCGCCGGCCGCGTGACAGCGACGGGCCGTCGTTCGGCGGTCTGACGCTAGAGCAGGCCCTGATCTGGGCTCGCGCACGCGCACCGGAGGTGCAGATTCGCTACGGGCGTGTCGGCTACCACGGCGCCGGTGAGATCAACCCGAGCGGGCTACCGGAATGGCCACCGAGCGACCTCCCGGCACGGCTGCTGCGGCGCCGTCCGCCGGAGCAGGGCTGGCGCGAACGCTCGGAAGGCGACCCGCCGATCGAGTGGCGGATCGAGCTGCTGCTGATACCAGCGAACCCAGAGCACATGCGCACCACCAAGCGCTGGGAGGCTGAGCGCCAGGTCGAGGCGGCTGCGGCTGCCGCTGGTGCGACTCATTGGGACCCCGAGCCGCTCGATTCCTTCCTCGACTCCAACGGCCACGCAGAGGCACCTAACATCGGGCTGGCCGGACTCTGTCCGCCAGCCTTCCGCCTTCACCTCGAGATGTTCGCTTCGACATCACCGCAGGCGGAGGAACGCGCCCGCGGCCGCCTGCCCAAGCTGCCCAGCGGCTGGCGCGTGCGCGCGACGGCCTTCCCCCTGGCCTAGCAACCGCTGGTCACGGAATCAACCGTCGAGCCTGCCGATCGGCCCCGCGGTAGTGTCCGCCACCGATGCGTCCGGTGGCGATCGTCAGCGATTCGACCCACTACCTACCGCCTGATCTGGTCCGCGAGGCCGGGGTCAGCGAGGTCAGCCTCTACGTACGCGACGGCGGGCGCCAGCGGCGCGAATGCGATATCACCGATTACGCCGAGTTCTACGCCGGACTAGCGGAGCCGGGCGAGCTGCCGAGCACGTCCCAGCCATCGATCGGAGACTTCACCGCCGTTTACGAGCCACTGATCGAATCGGGACACGACATCGTCTCGATACACCTCTCAGCGGGCGTTTCGGGGACTCACGGCGCCGCGCTGCAGGCCAAGGCGATGCTCGAGGAACAGCATCCGCTGGGCCGGATAAAGGTCGTCGACTCGCAGAGCGCGGGCGGCGGGCTCGGCTGCGTCGTGCTCGCTGCGGCAGCCGTCGCCAACGCCGGCCGCGGCAGCGATGAGGTAGTGGCGCGCGCGAGCGAGGCGGCTCGCGCGATGCGCCTGTGGTTCTGCGTCGACACGCTCGAATACCTGCAACGCGGCGGACGCATCGGCCGTGCGCAGGCTTGGCTCGGCGGGGCGCTTCAGATCAAGCCGATCCTGTCGATCGAGTCCGAGATCACGCCGGTCGAGCGGGTGCGCACAGCCGGACGAGCGTTCGAGAGAATGGTCGATTACATGCAAGCGCTCCGTGACGACGGCGCTGACGCCTGGGTCGTGCAGCACATCCGGGCAGCTGAAAGAGCCGACGCGCTGGTCGCTCGCGGCCGCGAGTTGTTCGACAGCGACCCGCTATGGGTTTCCGAGGTCGGGCCGGTGATCGGGACCTATACAGGTCCCGGGCTCGTCGGCGTTGGCGGACTACCGTCACGCCTCCTCGCTTGACGGGGGCGGTCAGCGGCGCTTGCGGCGCCGACCGAGCAGACCACCGCCGACGAGGAAGCCGGCGACGACGGCGCTCAGCATCGCCGGGCGCTGGTGTTGAGACAGCTGCTTACGCCAGTCGGTGAGTTCGGCAACCTCTCCGCGAAGGCGCTCGATCGAGACCGCCAGCGCCTCACGGTTCGCCTCGATCGACCGGCGGATCTCTTCCGGGCTGCGCTCGGGCATCAGGCGGCGGCGTCCTTGGCACCGACCGTCTCGCGGATCTTTCGCGCCTCGTCGATCGCCATCGTTGGCGTGGGCGGTGCGCCACGGCGCAGCGCTAGCGCAGCGACGAAGCCGGCGAGGACGCCAAGCGCCAGCAGGCCGCCAGCGACGACGAAGTAGCCCCAGAAGATCTTGTTATCCCCGAAAAACTCGAACGCGAACAACCAGGCCAGCCCGTGGAGTGCGAACAGCAGCGCCACGATGAAGAAGATCCCAGCGGCCAGCGCGACGACCGCGCCGGTCACGAGGCGCGTCAGCTTCGTCGTGATCTCGGCCTTGGCGAGCTCGATCTCCTCACGCACGAGCAACGACGCGCGCTCGGAGATCTCGCTGATCGCCTGCGCCAGGTTCTGCGGCTCGTCGCCTTCAGCGGCCAAGGCGCCTGGCAAGAATCGCGAGTACCACGCCGCCCGCGAACGCGGCGGCGAGAGCGATCTCCGGTCGATTGGCGACGAGGCTCGAGGCGCTGCCGATTACGCCGCCCGGCTGGGTGCCTGCGGGCGGCGGTCCGCCGTTTGAGGAAGCCGCATCCGCGCTCGTGCTTGCGGTGCTCGCCCCGTCGCCGGCCGCCGCAAAGGGCTTGCTCATTCCGGCGGCTCCTCGTCGAACATGCGACGCCAGACGGCTGAGGCGGTGCGGTTCGCGACGACGCTCACGACCGCAGTCACCCCCGCGAGGAGGCCCGACCACATCAGCTTCTTCATCGGGTCCGTCCTGCCTTTGACGGGGTCGCTGTCGCCGGTATCCGAGTCCATAAGCGCAGTCAAGCAGATTCACGCTGGAGGCTCAGCGCCGTCACTCGCCGACCGGCCAGCGATAGGCCTGGGCCTGGCGGTTCGCGAGCGATGGCAGCTCCGCGCGCACCTGCTGCAGCCGCGCCAGGTCGAGGTCCGCGGTGACGTATGTGATGGCATCCCCGGCCTGAGCAAGCACCACTCCCCACGGATCGACGATCAACGACCGCCCGCCGCTGCGCCGACCCGGTGGGTGGGAGCCGATCTGGTTCGCCGCGACCACGAACGCCTGGTTCTCGATCGCCCGCGCTCGCAGCAGGACCTCCCAGTGCTCGCGAGTCGTGGCGAGAGTAAACGCCGCCGGCACAAGCATCACGCGCGCACCGCGCAGCGCGAGAATCCGGTACAGCTCGGGAAAGCGCACGTCGTAGCAGATGCTCAGACCGAGCTCGACGCCACCGGCGCTCTCCGAGATGACGACCTCGTCTCCCGGCTGCTCGTGCTCTGATTCGTGGTAGGCGACCCCGTCCACGGTCACGTCGAACATGTGAATCTTGCGATAGGTGGCGGCGATCGCGCCGTCGCTGCTGACGTGAACGGCGGTGTTGGCGAGTCGCTCGTTGCCGTTGCTCTGGAGCTCGCAGATCGAACCCGCAACGAGGTCGATGCCGAGCTCGATCGCCAGCCCGCGCGCCCAGGAAATCGCAGGACCATCGAGCCGCTGCGCACCGGCGCGAAGCTGTTCAGCCGTGCCCAGGACTGTCCACTTCTCCGGCAGCAAGACGAGCTCTGCTCCGTCGGCGACAGCTGCGCGCGTCAGGCGATCCGCCTGTTCGAGATTGTCGTCGAAGCGCTCCTGCGAATTCAGCTGGATTGCGGCGACTCGGAGAACGCTCGCGCCTGAAGGCTCACTCATCGACTGCCGAGCGCTCGCCTCGCTGCTCGCGCGCCGCACGGCGGTGAGCGCGCCAGGTGGCGTGACCGGCGCGGAGGCGCCCTTCGTACATCGCACGGATCTCGGCGAAGATCGCGTCTGCCGTCTCCTGCTGACTCTCACGGCTCGAAGGCTGCTCGGAGTCAAAGCGCAGTGGCTTGCCGTACTCCACGGTGACCGCCGGGAAGCGCAGCCGCTTCCAGTTGCGGATCTTGGAGGAGCCGACGATCGCGACAGGAACCACCGGCACGCCCGTCTCGAGCACGAGCCGGCCGATCCCGCGGCGAGCGCGCTGCTGGAGCTCGCCGGTCCGCGAGCGTCCACCCTCGCAGTACATCGCGATCGTCCCGCCCCGACTGAGGATCGTCTCGGCCGTGATGAACGTGTCGTCGTCGCGTGCGCCGCGGCGCACGGGGAAGACGCCGCCCTGCATATACACCCATGCCGCCGGACCCTTGAATAGCTGCGACTTGCCCATGAAGCGAACCTTGCGCCGCAGATGGCAGCCGAGGAGGAAGTGGTCCATGAACGAGAAGTGGTTTGGCGCGAGGATCACCGCGCCAGATTCGGGCACGTTCTCTGCCCCAACCGACCGTGCCCGGAGGAACACGTAGGCGTAGATGGAGGTGACGAGCCGCACGATCTCGTAGACGAAGCTCGGCTCGTGAGCACGTGCGTGAACGTGAAAGCGGTCGAAGTACTCCTTCGGGCGTCGCTCGGCGTAAACCTGTTCCTTCATCGGGGCTAGCTCAGCGCTCACGCCGCACCTCCACGTTTGGGCCTTTGGCGGAGCTTAGCTAGGCGTCCGCCGCCAGCACCGCCGCGAGTCGCTCGGCGGTGGGGGGAGGCTCGCTGCACGTAGACAACTGCGAGATCGCCGAGCTGCCGGACGCGGTGGCGGAAGCCTGCGAGGCTGCGACCGGTCCAGCGGTGCTCGAGCCGGAGCGGGA
>DATAJI010000198.1:0-1700 GCA_036262195.1 Solirubrobacteraceae bacterium | reverse complement strand
ACTTCTACTTCCCCAACAAGCGCGCGGTGATCGACCGCCTGATCCAGCTCGCGTTCTCAGACATGTACGCCGCCGCCGAGCCCTACTTCGAAGGCGACGGCGACCCGCGGCGCGACATCCACAGCGCGCTCGCGCGAACGGTAGCCGCAGTCCATGAGCATTCCTCCGTGCTGCTGCTGGCGGCGCGCCTCTCGGGCCAGATGGACCGCCTGCCGCCCGAGTGGGAGCCCTACATCCTGCGGCTGCGAAACGCCGCCGCGCGGCGCATCCGCGCCGACCAGCAGCGCGGTCTCGCGCCCGACGACATCCCCGCCGGCACCTCCTCGCGGGCGCTGCTGGCGATGGTCGAGGGCCAGATCGTGCGCGAGGTGGTGATCGGCGGCGGCGAGGCCAACGAGTCGGTGCGCGTGCTCGCCGAGCTGTGGTGGCGCGCGGTTTATCTGCGGCCGTCCTAGCGGCTGGCCTCGGCGCATGCGCCGAGGCCCCGGTCGGTGCATGCACCGACCGGCCGGGGCGCGCATGCGCGCCCCGGTACAGCTAAACCGGCTTGCGGGCCTTGATCTGGTAGACGGCGGTGTAGCCGACGTCGAAGCCGTGGCGCGCGGCGCTCAGGTAGAGGCGCCAGATCCGCAGACGCTCGGTCCCGGCGAGGCGCTCGGCCTCGTCGATGTGGCGGTCGAGGTTGTCCTGCCAGCTGCGCAGGGTGTCGGCGTAGTCCTTCATGAAGCCCTCGACGTGCTCGGTGTAGAAGCGCGCGCGCTCGAACGCGAGCTGGGTGCGTGAGAGCAGTAGCGGGTGCCCATCGGGGAAGACGTAGCGCATCGTGAACTTGTCAGCGGTCGGGTCCTCCTCGGGACGCATCAGGCTGATCGCGTGGTTGAGCAGCAGGCCGCCGGGGCGCAGGACGCGGTGGAGCGCTGCTGCGTAGGTGTCGATCTGCTTCTCGCCGACGTGCTCGGCCATGCCGATGCTCGCAATCGCGTCGAACGGTCGGTCTGAGAGCTCGCGGTAGTCGGCGATCCGGATCTCGACGCTGTCTGTGAGGCCGGCGTCGGCGACGCGCTTGCGGGCCAGCTCGGCCTGCGAGGGCGACAGCGTGATGCCGGTCACGTGCACGCCGTAGTTCCTGGCTGCGTGGATCGCGAAGCTCCCCCAGCCGCAGCCGACGTCGAGCACGCGCTGGCCGGCCTGCAGCTCGAGCTTGCTCGCGACGAGGTCGAGCTTGACGCGCTGGGCCTCCTCGAGCGTCGTCGCGCCGCGCGAGAAGACGGCGCAGCTGTAGGTCATCGACTCGTCGAGGAACAGCGCGAAGAAGTCGTTGCCGACGTCGTAGTGGTAGCGGACCGCGGCGGCGTCGCGGCCGGGGCTGTGGCGCTCGCCCTTGAGGATGAGCTCGCTGCGAGGCCGTCGCGGGATGCCGGCGGGAGCGGCTGCCAGCGCCAGCGCAGCAATCAGACGGGCCTTGTCTTTGCTCGCGATCGGCGGCGGTACCCAGTCGTCGACGACGATGAATGCCGCGTCGAGGTCGTCGCAGTCGAGCGATCCCTCGACGTAGGCGCGACCGAGACCGAACGGGCCGGGAGCGCGCAGCGCGTGGGCGAGCGCCGATGCGCGGCGGACGTAAAAGGTCGGCGCGTCGGCTTCCGTGGCAGGAAGTCGGCTTCCGTCCCAGAACTCGAGCGAGAACGGGCGGGACGGGA
>DATAJI010000197.1:0-5230 GCA_036262195.1 Solirubrobacteraceae bacterium | reverse complement strand
CATCCTGAATCCCATTGGGGTACTGGGTGAAATCGATGTAGGGGATCGTGATCAGCCGCTGGTCGAGCGTGACCGCGAAGTGCTGGAAGTTGTTGTTGGCGCCGATCGTGTTGCGCTGGCCGCGCCCGGCCAACGTCGCGGTGACGTTCTCGAACGCTTTGACCGCCGGCCCCTTGAAGCCGAACGCGACGACAACCTCGCTGGTCGTCGGGTCCTGCTGCTCGACCGGGTTCGTGACGTCCTTGCCGGATATGACCGCGTCGTCGCGCAGGACGTAATAGAAGTTGTAGCTCGGGTTGGCGGAGCCGCTCGGCGTCAGCGCCTGGCGAACGATCGTGCCCGGCTTGACGTAGACCAGCCGGGCGTCAGCCGGAAGCTTCTTCCCGGCCTGCGCGATGTCGAGCTCGAGGTAGCCCTTCGCCTGCGCGCGCGTCGGAGCGGTCTCGCCCTTCGGCGTGATGACCGTCTTTTTTGCCGGGTCGATGTAGTAGTAGGTCCCGTTCGGCGCCGACTCGAGCTTGTAGTGGCGCTCGGGCTGCTTCGCCGCGCGAATCACCGCGGCGTACTCGCTCAGCGCGTCGGTCGAGCTCCCCGGACTACCGCCGCTGGCGCTGGCAGCGTCATCGTCGCCGCTGACCGAGAAGCCGTTCGGCCCCGCGGGCTTGCCGTTCGGGCCGATCACGTTGGCCTCCCAGTCGTAGAAGTAGAGCTGCGCGGTCGTCCCGACCTCGGACTCCGCCTGCTGCACGTTCTTGACGCCGGCAAGGCTGACGTCGATCTCGTTGTTCCCCGCGCTCGTGACGGTCGCGTTGCTCACGCCGAGCTGGTTGACGCGCGACTGGATGATGCTGATCGCCTGGCTGATCGTCGCCGCATCGACCTTCGACTTGCCGCTCGCGCGACCCTGGAAGATCAGCTCGACGCCACCCTTGAGATCGAGTCCGAGCTGTGTCTTGCGCGCCTTGCTGACACCCGGGATCCCGAACGACACGATCAGCGAGATGATGATCAGCCCCGCTACTAGCGACAGGACGAGCGCGTTGCGCCGGCGGTCAGTCATCGGCTTGCGCGTGCGCCGCGCCGCGGTTGCGCGCAGATGTGGGCGTTGTCACGGCGTTGTCACGGGTAATACGTTGCCGACGGATCGGGGCTCAGCGGGACGGCGTGAGCACGAGCAGCAGTCCCCCATCATCATCGTAGGCCGGGAAGAGGTCGGCCGTCGCGGTTGCGGAGCGCTCGCTCTCGGTGCGCAGCGTGGCCGGTTTGCCGAGCGCTCGTACGCCCCACTCCAGCACGGTCTGCACGTGGTCCACGCCGTTCTCGAAGCTCAGCCCGAGCGCCTCCGAGATCTGCTGGCCGACGACCTCCTCCTCTTCGTATCCCGTCAGCTCGAAGGAGCCGCGGCCGCAGCCGATCACGCGGCCCTCCTTGTCGGCGACGAAGAACGCGGCATCCGGGGCCGGGTAGTAGTCGTCGAGCAGCTCAAAGAGGAACGAGAAACCGCAGTGTGAGCAGCCCCGCTCGTCGCGGCGGAACGCCTCGTAGCGGTCCGATGCGATCGAGCGCTCGCCGCAGTTGGGGCAGATGAACGGATGGCTCATGACGGGACGAAGCCTACAGGCGCCACCTCAAGGAGCACTTTAGGTGCGGCGGCCGCGCGGGCCTCAGAACAGTGCCGGAAGCGCCTCGGGCCGCTCAATTCCCAGGTGACCGTAGGCGTGTACCGTCGCCGATCGACCGCGCGGCGTTCGCTTGAGCATCCCCAGCTGGAGTAGGTAGGGCTCGTAGACGTCTTCGATCGTGTCAGCCTCCTCACCGACCGCCGCCGCGAGCGTCGAGAGCCCGACGGGACCGCCGGCGAACTTCTCGCAGATCACGCGGAGGATCTCGCGATCCAGGCGATCGAGACCGATCGCGTCGACTTCGAGCAGTGCGAGCGCCGCCTCGGCCGCGTCCGCGCTGACCGTCCCGTCGCCGCGCACCTCAGCGTAGTCGCGAGCCCGCTTGAGCAGGCGGTTGGCGACACGCGGCGTACCGCGGCTGCGGCTCGCGATCGCCATCGCGCCGGCGTCGTCGAGCTCGACCGCGAGGATCCTCGCGGCGCGGACGACGATCGCCGCGAGCTCCTCGTGCGTGTAGGAGTCGAGCCGCGCCTGGATGCCGAAGCGGTCCCGGAGCGGTGTCGTCAGCAACCCGGAACGGGTCGTCGCGCCGACGAGCGTGAACGGTGGCAGCTCGAGCATGACGACCCGTGCGCCAGCGCCCTGTCCGACGGTGATCGGCAGGCGGTGGTCCTCCATCGCCGGGTAAAAGGTCTCCTCGAGCGCCCGTGGCAGGCGGTGGATCTCATCGACGAAGAACACGCTGCGTGGCTCGAGCGAGGTGAGGAACGCCGCGATGTCGCCCTTGCGCTCGAGCGCCGGCCCTGCGGTCTGGACGAACGGCACGGAGAGCTCGGCGGCGACGATCTGCGCCAGCGAAGTCTTGCCGAGACCCGGCGGTCCGGCGAGCAGCACGTGGTCGAGCGCGTCGCCGCGCGCATTCGCTGCCTCGATCGCGACCGCGAGCTGCTCCTTCAGCTGTCTCTGGCCAATGAACTCATCGAGCCGCCGCGGCCGCAGCGTGATCTCGAACTCGTCCTCGGGCGCGAGGTACGGCGTCTGGATGCGCTCCGGGGTGCTCACCGCACGAGCCTCTGGCGCGTCGCCCGGAGCGCCCCGGCGAGCAGCTCCTCGGCGCTCTCGCCGCTCGCTTCGGCGAGCAAGCCCTCGGCCTCCGCCGGCGCGAAGCCGAGCTCGATCAGGCCCTCGCGCGCGATCGCACGTGGCCCGTCGTCGGCGCTCCGCCGCACGACGATGCCGTCAGCGAGCGCCTCGCCGACCTTCTCGCGCAGCTCGACGATGATCCGCTCCGCGGTCCGCTTGCCGACACCGGGAACGGTTTGGAAGCGCGCGCTGTCGCCAACCGCGATCGCGCTGTAGAGCTCGGCGACGGTGCCGCCGCCGAGCACCGCGAGCGCCACCTTCGGGCCGACCGACTGTACGCCGAGCAGCATCAGGAACAGCTCACGCTCGTCCTCGCTGGCAAACCCGTAGAGCTGGAGCGCGTCGTCGCGCACGATCAGGTGCGTGTGGAGCGTCGCCTCGCGTCCGACCGGCGGCACCGCGCTGAGCGTCTGCGCCGAGACGGCCAGCCTGTAGCCGATGCCGGCACAGACGACGAGCACGCTCTCGGTGTAGCGAGCCGCGACCTGTCCCCGCACCAAGGCGATGATCGCGCGGACGCCGCGAGCACGCGCGCCAGCGGCGCGTGGTTGCAGTGGCAGATCGCTACCGCCAGCGCATCGGCGGCGTGGTCGCGCGCTGGCTCGACCGGCAGGCTGAGCAGCGTCTTGACCATCGAGGAGACCTGCTCCTTGGCCGCGCGGCCGCTGCCGCAGACCGCTGCCTTGACCTGCTGAGGGGTGTAGCCGAAACAGCCGATCCCGGCCTGACCCGCGGCGAGCATCGCCACGCCACGCGCTTGCCCGACCGCGAACGCGCTGCGGGCGTTGACGCCGAAGTAGAGGTCCTCGAGCGCCATCGCATCAGGAGCGTGCTCATCGAGCACGCCGGCGAGAGCGCTGTGAAGCACGGCAAGACGCTGCTCGGGGGCGGCAGCCGACGACGTCTCGATCACGCCGCCGTCGAGCGCGACGAGCCGCCCGCGCCGTCGCGCGACAACGCCGTAGCCGGTGTTTGCAAGCCCAGGGTCGATCCCCAACACGATCATCTGTTCGATCGTGATTCTCCGTTGCGCTTCGGACGCCTGCACGGATCCCCCGCCGTCAGGGGCCTAAAGCCGACGGTAGGCCGACCCGGCTGCTCGGCTGCCCGTTGGCAGGCACCGGGCAGCCATTGGGCTCGCCAACTATCACCTACGCTTACCGCCGGTGGAGAGCAGAGGCGAATCGAGCGAGCTCGCGTCGCGCACCGTCAGCCAGCTACCGAGTTGGCTACTGGCGCACGCGGCGCTCCAGGCCCAGCGACTAACGGGCAGGCGCTTCGAGCTGCTCGGGATGCGCCGCCAGCACTTCAGCGTCCTCGCGACACTCGACGAGCACGGCGCCGTGAGTCAGGCCGAGCTTTGTCGCCAGCTCTGGATCGACCGCAGCGACATGGTTGCCGTGATCAACGAGCTCGAGCACGGCGGTCTCGTCAGGCGCTCGCGTGACGAGACCGATCGCCGCCGCAACGCCGTCGCGCTGACCCCTGCCGGCATCTTCGCGCTGCGCCAGCTCGACGCCCAGGTGCGCGACGCTGAGGAGGAGCTGCTCGCACCGCTTTCAGCCGCCGAGCGAGCACGCCTCGATCGCCTGCTGAGGCGACTCGTCGAGCATCACGGAGGCCAGCGACCGCCCGGGCGCTGAGAGCCTGCTCAGCCGGCGACGCGTTCGAGGATCTCATCGGAGACCTCGAAGTTCGCGTGGACAGCGCCGACGTCGTCGTTCTCCTCGAGCGACTCGATCAGCCGGAACAGCCTGCTCGCAGCCGCTTCGTCGAGCTCGACGCGCACGGTCGGGCGCTGCACCAGCTCCGCGCTCTCCAGCTGGATGCCGGCCCCCTCCAGAGCGCCGCGCACGGCGGCGAGGTCGCCCGGGTCGCAGATCACCTCGAAGACATCGTCGTCGGAGACGATGTCCAGCGCGCCCGACTCGATCGCCACGAGCAGGTCGTCCTCGCTGTAGAGGCTCGAGTCAACGAAGACCACGCCACGCTTCTCGAACAGGTAGGCGACCGATCCCGGCTCGCCGAGGCTCGAGCCTTGGCGCGAGAGCAGGTGGCGCACGTCGGCACCGGTGCGGTTGCGGTTATCGGTGTAGGCCTCGATCAGCAGCGCCACCCCGCCCGGCCCGTAGGCCTCGTAGAGCACCGTCTCGATCGCGTCGGCATCGGCGCCAGCGCCGGTTCCCTTCGCGATCGCTCGCTCGATGTTGTCCTTGGGCATCGAGGCGTCCTTGGCCTTCTGCACGGCGTTCGCCAGCGCCGCGTTCGCGACGACGTCGCCGCCGCCCTCGCGCGCCGCAACGCTGATCGCACGTGCCAGCTTCGTGAACTGCTGGCCGCGTCGCGCATCGACGATCGCCTTCTTGTGCTTGATCCCCGCCCATTTCGAATGTCCTGACACGCAATCGATTCTAGAAGCCCGAACCGGCAGCCGGCAGACCGGTCGCTACGAGCCGCATTCAAAC
>DATAJI010000196.1:0-2457 GCA_036262195.1 Solirubrobacteraceae bacterium | reverse complement strand
GCGGTGGGTAGACATGCCCGTAGCAGCGCGGCCAATCGGGGCAGCCGAGACCGGAGCCGCTGAGCCGCACCGCCGCGCCGCTGAGAACGATCAAGGTCAGCGAAACGAGCGCCACGAGCGAGATGATCTCGAACACTCGCGGCGTGATATGAACGGCGGCGAGTCGTTCACGCATCGCGCCAAAGGATGCCAGGGCGATCAGCGTGCCGCGTAGCGTGAATAATCACGACTCGTAGGTGAACGTCAGCTCGTCGGCAATGGCAGCAAGCCGGGGCGCGGCGGCGTCCTTGGGGGACAGCAGCGGGGCGCCTTCGAGTGGCCAGGGCACCCCTACATCTGGATCGTCCCAGGCGAACGCTCGCTCCAAGGGCGGTGCGTAGTAGCCGCTCTGCTTGTAGATGACGTCGGCGGTCTCCGACCGCGTATAAAAGCCGTGGGCAAAGCCAACAGGCACCCAGAGCTGGTGCAGGCTCTGATCGTCAAGGTCGAACGCCTCCCACTGTCCGTAGGTCGGCGAGCCTCGTCGGAGATCGACCACGACGTCGAAGATCGCGCCGCTGGCGCAACGCACGAGCTTGTCGACGCCGGCTCCGAGTTGGAAATGCATGCCGCGCAGGACGCCTCGGGTTGACCGCGAGTGATTCTCCTGGGGGAAGCTGACGCCCGCGAGCCCGAGAGCGGTGAGCGCGTCCTCGCGAAACGCCTCGTGGAAGAAGCCACGGCCGTCGGCGTGTACGACCGGCGCGATCAGGACCGGGCCCTCGAGCCGAGTTGGTAGCCGCCTCACGTGGCGGAAGGCTAGCGATCAGGTCGTTCGTAGGCGCGGGATGGCCCCGTGAGCTAGCCGCGCAGGAGGCGCTTCAGCGCACGAAACGGCCGCGTGATCCGCCAGCTCGGCGATGCCAGCACAGAGTCGAGGATCGACCGGACGCGGTCGATTTCCTCGATTTGGTCGAGCGTGTCGAGCGTGACGAGCACGTCGCCTTTCCTGACGAGTGGCGCGATCTCAAGCATCGCGAGACCGCATTCGACGTCAACGCGATGAACGATCCGATCGGTGACCGTGGACAGGTCGAGGCGCCAAGCCGCGTCACCGGTGTAGCTGATGACCAGGTTCGGCGCGACCAGCGTGCAGTTCGCGTACTCCAAGCGTCTCAACTCCTCGGTCTGCTCCATTCGCACCACGATCGGCTCAGCGAGGCCTTGCGCATAGAGGCGGAGATCGAGCCAGTCGACCCGGGCGAGCATTGGCGCGGTGCTCGGCGCAAGCTCGAGCGTGACGATGTGGTCGGCGATGACGAGGCCGCGCACGAGCGTGAGCCCAAAACGGTTTCGTCGCGGCTCGATCGTGCAGCTGGCGGTCGGCGCGTCGTTCCCGACCCCCGCGGCGACACGAATCACGAATGGACCGGTCTCGACCGGTCGCGATAGTGCCTCCGGCGAGAGCCGTCCTTCATGGGCCAGGCCGACCAGCTCGGCCGTGTCCGGATCGGCGAGCGCTGCGAGCGCGTAGGGCCAATAGACCTCGGAGCTCGGCAGGTTCGCGAGCTCGTCGGGTGCGACGTAGCGGAGGCGGGCGCCGTCGTCGGCGTCGGCAAGGCGCTCGATGCGACTCGCGCCCCCCTGGCGCTCGTCGTGCAGCCAGGCCCCGAGCAACGCCGCTTCGCGCTCGGTCGGCGCGACCGCGGCCCGCACCAGCATTGCGCGCAGCAGCGCCGGTTGACCGGACAGCGTGCGGAGCTTCTCGGGCAGCTCGCGGCGGTAGCGCACCCAGCGGCGCTGGAAGGCCAGCGCGCCGCTTTGGGCCGCCCGAATCTGCTCGCGCTGGGCCTCCGGGATCAGCTGCTCGCCGAGCACCGGATCGAGCTGCTCGTCGATGTCGATCTGAGGGCCTTGGTCGGACATGCAAGCCTGCTCGATAATTTCGGGCGAGCGCCCGAACCAGCCGAGCAGCGGCTCCGGCAGATTTAGGTCGCCGAGGAAGCCCTCGAACTTCGCGCCGTCGAGGACCCGCTCCGCAGCCGACTCGTTGGTAACTAGGTAAAGCCCGCGTACCTCGATCTCGAAACCGGCGTCAGCGCACGCCTCACGCAACAGCGCCGGCACCGATCCACCCCAGCCGACGTCGACGAGGGTGAGCCGCCGTTCCCCTCCGAGCTCGCGGCGCAGCATCGCGCAGACTCGCTCACGTGTCAGGGCCGCCGCGGCCAGGGCCCGAGCGCGGAGTGCCTCGTCTTCGAGCAGCGTGTTGAACAACAGCTCTTGGACCACGTGGTCGTCGACCGCCGTGCCAGCGTGCGAACTCAATCCTGGCACGTCCGACACCCGCAACCCGATGCAGCCGAGCAGCTCCGCGGCGGTCGGCGTGCGGCGCATGCCGGCGGCGCGCAACAACGATGCGCGCGTGATATCGGTCAGCGCAGCCCGCCCGCACACCGCCCGATTGAGCCACAACGT
>DATAJI010000195.1:0-3621 GCA_036262195.1 Solirubrobacteraceae bacterium | reverse complement strand
CCGCCAGATCCAGGCGTTGGCCTGGTCGCGACGGCCGATCCGCTTGTCGACCATCGACTGCAGCATGATCTTCGCGCCCTCGCGGCGCTCGTCACGAATCCAGGTGCCGATGATGTCGATCGCGCTGTCGAACGCATCGGGATCAACGTTGCGGTCCCGCTCGCCGAGCTGCCCGACGAGCTGCGCGAGACCGCTGGCACCCTCGGCCTGGACGTCGGTGCCGTCGAACCGCTACTCGAGCGACTGCTGGACGCCCTCGACGGCTGGCTCGGACGTCCGCAGCGCGACGTCCTGAACGCCTGGCGCCGTCGTGACGCGCTGATCGACGCCGCGGTGCATTGGGCCGACGGCGACGGGGTTGCCCGCGGCATCGACGAGGAAGGCCGGCTACTCGTCGAGACGGGCGACGCTACGCTGGCGCTGAGCGCCGGCGAGGTGCACATCTCCTAGCCGCGACGCCCAATCGCCTAACTCGAGAGCTCAGCTGAGCGCAGCCGGCTCGTCAGCGGCTGGCTGATCGCGCGGCTTGCCGGCTGGAGAGCCGTTGGCGCGCTGATGCGGCGTGGCGGCGCCGATGCTCTTGGCGCGGACGCTCGCGCCGTTGAGTGTCGGCTCGCTGCCCTCGCCGGTAACTCCACCCGGGCCGCGGCGTCCACGGCGGCGCTTGCCGCGACCGCGCCGCTTTGGGAAGTTGCGGGCCAGCTCACGCGCGAGGGCCGGAGGCTTGCGGGCCATGCGGGTGCGGGCGGCGCGCAAGACCTCCTCGGCTTCGGGCGAATGGGCGAGCGCGGCGGCGAGTAGCGCGGCGGCGAGACGGCGGTCCTGCTTGCGCGACGCGTGCACGAGGCGTCGCGCGTTGCGCGCGTGGGCCGCGCCGGAGGAGTTGACGAGCAGGCCGAGCAGGCGCTTGGTCTCCGGCCAGCGTTGCGCCGCATACTCCTCGTGCACCTCGCGGGTGTACTCGGCGATGCGCCAGATCCAGGCGTTCGCCTGGTCGCGACGGCCGATCCGCTTGTCGACCATCGCCTGCAACATGATCTTTGCGCCCTCGCGGCGCTCCTCGCGGTTCCAGGTGCCGATGATGTCGATCGCCGTATCGAACGCGTCGGGGTCGCGGGCGGCAGCGATCTCCGCAAGCGCCTTGAGGCGTAGCTGTGGGTTCTTGTTGCGCTGGACGGCCGTGATCAGGAAGCGTCGACGCAGCTCGCCGTCGCGGTCGAAATGGAGCATCGCTCGGGCCCGCCGCCAACCGCTGGCCTGCACGCGCGCGCCGGCTAGCGCGGCCCAGACATGCTGCTCGCCGTAGTCGAGGTGCTCGACTGCGATTCGCCACAGCTCGCGCTCGAAGACCTCGGCCCGCCGCTCCGGCTCGGCACAGACCGGTAGCACTCGACGCTCGACGCGGACGCGGCGCCCACGCCCGCGGCGCACCGGTCCGATGACGATCGCGCCGCCGCGGTAGACGTCGCGGTCAAGCAACGAGTGGAGCGTCACAACCGGGTCGTCGTGCTTGGTCGCGGGATGGACGAAGTCGACGACGAGGCCCGCCTCCTTACCAGGATGGCGGCGCGTGACGCGGCCGACACGCTGCTGGTAGATGCGCTTTGAAGCAGTTGGAGCGAGGTGAATGCAGACGGTCGCGCGCGGCGAGTTCCAGCCCTCGGCGAGAAGCTGGGCGTTGATCAGGACATCGATGTCACCGCGCTCGTAGCGGGCGAGAACGCTCGCTAACTCACGCTTCGGCGTCTCGCCCGAGACCGCCTGGGCCTTCAGCCCCTCAGCGCGGAACGCCTCGGCGAGGTTGTAGGCGTGGCGCACGCCGGCGGCATAGACGACGCCCGGCACGCCGTTGAACCGCGTCTTATAGAGGTTTGCGACGGCGACATTAAACGGCGTCTGGTCGAGCAGCTCGGCGAGCATCTCCTGGTCGAACTCGGTATCGACCTCGCCGCGGCGGAGCGGCACCTTGGCGATCGTCCGCACGCCAGGGCCCGGCGGGATGCGCACGCAGCGAAGCGGCGAGATCACGCCCCGGCGTGCGGCCTGTGCAAGGTCGAAACGCGAGGTCTGGGTCGGAAAGAGATCGGTCACGTGACGTGCGATCAGCGCGCCGGTCGCTGTCATGCCGATGAACACAGGACCGGTCCAGGCACGGATCGCGGCGCTCGTCTTCTCCCCGAGCGCCGTATGCGCCTCGTCGCAGATAACGATCGCGTAGGCGCTCGAGATGTTTCCCGCGTTGCGTACGAACCACTGGTAGGTCTCGACCGTGACCGGCCCGTTGGGACTGTCCTCGTCGCCGAGCAGTGGCCGCGTGATCCGCTTCTTGTAGCCGCGGTCGCGAAGCTCCCCGTTGAACTGGTCGACGAGGTTCCGGCGGTGCGTCAGGATCAGCACGCCGCCGGTCCGCGAAGCTTCGACGAAACCGAGCGCCGCGACCGTCTTTCCCGCCCCCGTGGCGTGCTCGAACCAGAAGCGCTTGGCCGCGTTTGGATCCTCGGGCTGCTCCGCGAGCTGCTCGTCGTCCTGGGGGCCCTCGCCGTCCTCCTCCTCATCCCAGCCGGCGAGCGCGGCCTCAGCCTCGGCGCGGTCGAGCTCGGCCTCGAGCTCCGCAGCCACGTCGTCGACTTCGTCGTCCTCTGAGTCCTCGTCGGCAGGAGCCCGAGTGAACTCCTCCTCGTCGTCGTCATCGTCATCGATCGGCGGCTCGTCTTCGTCGTATCCCTCCTCGTCTGGCTCACCTGCGTCGGAGGCCTCGTCCGTCGCGTTCTCGCCGAGCTCCTGATCGTCTTCATCTTCGTCTTCGGTCCCGAGAATCGCCGCGTCGGCGAGAACGTCATGGACGGCGCCATTAACGTGGCCGTTCGCGTTGCGGGCGAGCGCTTCGGCGAGCAGGGCGGTGAGGGTCCCGGACAGAGCGTCGACCTGGTGGGCGGAAAGCGGCGTCTTGTCGGCGAGCCGGGGCTCGTCCTCGGAAAGGACGCGCTCGAGGCCCAGCAGCAACGAGAAGTCGCGCCGCCAGGCGGGAGATGGAGCGCTGAGGCCGGCGTCGAGCTCGCTGAGCGCCTGGTCGAGCGCGCGGCGTCGAGGGGTACCGGGAGCAAGCGCCAGCGTCGGGTCCTCACCGGGGTAGACGTAGGGCTCGCGCGTGAACGCCTCAGCGCGTGCGAGGTCAGCCTCGCTCGGGAGAGCGGCCTTAACAGCAAATGTGCTCGGATCGGCCATCGATGGCTCTGACGTCAAAAGAGGGGGGCGTCGCTACTGCGATCGAACGACGGCGGACCGGTGTTTGGTCGGGGGGAATGTTGCCGACCGGCTGGGCGTCCGCTTTACATGAGAGAAGATAGCGCACGTGGGACACGGATTCGTCGCGCCCCTTGCCGCCGTGGCGCTCGCTGCGCTCGCTCTCGGCGGCTGCGGGGCGGCTCCTCAGGACTCAGCGTTGAGCGAGACGCAGCTGCATAGCGACTACAAAGGGTCGCCGGCACCGCTGGCGAAGTTGTTCGCCCAGCAGAACGAGCTACTCGGCGGCGGCACGAAAGCATTTCGGCGCGAGCTGGCGGCGCTGCGTGGCTATCCGGTCGTCGTCAACCAATGGGCCTCGTGGTGCGAGAATTGCCA
>DATAJI010000194.1:0-1697 GCA_036262195.1 Solirubrobacteraceae bacterium | reverse complement strand
CCTCTCACACAAGCTCGGCGGCGCACTCGAGATCGTCGGCCTGGCCGGCCGCGCGGACCACCTGCCGTCGCAACTCTCGGGCGGCGAGCAGCAGCGGGTCGCGATCGCGCGGGCGCTTGCCAATGGTCCGAGCGTGCTCCTTGCCGACGAGCCGACCGGCAACCTCGACAGCGCCACCGGCGACGAGATCCTGCGTGAGCTCCAGCGACTGGTCGCAGATCGTGGCCTGACGCTGGTGCTGATCACACACGACGCGAAGGTCGCCAGCGCGGCGCTACGCACAGTCCGTCTGCGCGACGGCAGGATCGTCGAAGGCTCAGACTAGCGCCCTGGCGCTGCTTGCCGAGCCGATCGACGTCTTTGGCAGCTGTGGAGGGCACTCACCCCGGGAACCAGAACCATCAAGCGAAGTTACAGCGCCAAAGGGACACGACCAACCCACGGGTGACCATCCAGCACACGCGTACTTCGTAGAGCGATGCGAGCAGGTTCGCTCGCGGATAGTGCGCACACTGCGCGCTGGTCAAGCAACGGGCGAGGCAAGAGCCGATGTTGATCTCGATGCCCTTGTCCCGGTGAGCGTTGCCGTCATGGACGGGCTACAGTCCAATGGGTGCTCGACCCGACGATCGACATGCTCGCAGGCTTCCAGCTCTTCGCCGGACTCGTTCGCTCGACCCTCATGGTGCCGCCGAGCTGAACCGCATAGGCGATCGCGGAGGGCGTCGTGATCGCGCCCGTCGTACACGGTTCGCCACTGGCCCCCGCCGAGGGCCCGCGGCGCCCGGCCGGCGCCCACGGTGAGCGGTCGACCCGTCTGCGGCTGTTGCCCTTGCTCAGGCCGGCAGGCCGCGCGCCAGATCTGCGCCCCGACGCGCGGCCAGGACCTGCCCGGCGGCGTCGCGGGCATCGCCAGAGTTGCCCCGCCGGCGCTCGAAACCGCGCCGATCGGCACTGCAGGGTGCCGGCTAGAAGACGACCGTGGTGTTGCCGTCACGTAACACGCGGTCCTCGCAGTGCAGCTGGACGGCGCGCGCAAGCACGGTCCGCTCGACGTAGCCGCCCTCGCGCGTCAGCGCCGCGATCCCGTCGCGGTGCGAGACGCGGACCACGTCCTGTTCGATGATAGGCCCGGCATCAAGCTCCTCGCTCACGTAGTGGGCAGTCGCGCCGATCAGCTTGACGCCGCGCTCACGTGCCTGGGCGTAGGGCGACGCGCCGGCGAACGCGGGTAGGAAGGAGTGGTGGATGTTGATCACCGGCACGCCGACTCGGTCGAGAAAGTCGCCGGAGAGGATCTGCATGTAGCGCGCTAGCACGAGCAGGTCGCAGCGACCTGCCAGCAGCTGGAGCAGCGTCGCTTCCGCGGCCGGCTTGGCGTCCTTCGGCACTGGCACGTGATGGTAGGGAAGAGAGAACGCCTCGGTCGCTTCGCGCAGATCGTCGTGGTTGGAGGCGACGAGGACGATCTCGGCGTCGAGCTCGCTGCGGCGCGAGCGCCAGAGCAGCTCTTGGAGGCAATGGTCCATCCGCGATACGAGGATCGCGATCCGCTTGCGCTGCGCCGCGTCCCAGATGCGCCAGGTCATCCTGTGCGGCTCGGCCACCGCGATGCTGAAGCCCTCGGCGAAGTTCGTCGCATCGCCGGCGCGTAGCGTGAACTCGAGACGCATGAAGAACGTCCCGCCTTCGAGTTC
>DATAJI010000193.1:0-2219 GCA_036262195.1 Solirubrobacteraceae bacterium | reverse complement strand
GGTGGGGGTACCGACCGGCAACTTTGGCCCGCGCCTCCAGGCCATCGTAGCCGTGTGCAGTGGCGCCTACCGGATGAGCAAGCGCGGAATCGAGGAGTTGGTCGAGGACTTCTTCGGCGTGCCGATCTCGCTGGGCAGCGTCGCCAACCTGGAGCAGGCGACGAGCAAGGCCGTGGAGGCGCCCGTCGCAGAGGTCGCGGGCGCGATCCGCGAGGAGCCGATCGTGCACGCCGACGAGACGGGCTGGTTCGAGAACAGCAAGGGGTGCGGCTCCATTCTTTGTCCAACGGAATTTGATCGTGGCGCTGGAACCGCCGCACCGCCGCGGTTTTGTACTGAAGGGACGTGGGACTTCGCGTAGCGGAGAAGTGCAACCCGAGCCCGGAGCCCGCGATGACGATGGCAGCGCCTCACGCGCCCCAAAGCGACCACTTCCATCACGCACGCGAGTTCTTCGAGGCGATGGTCGGATGGGCTCAGAGTACCGGCCCGACGGACCACAGCGAGATGGAGTGCGCGATCGAGGAGCGGGGACGTGAGCTGCTCCGTCGGCTGTACCAGGCGTGGTACGACACGCTCGCGGCAGTGGAGAAAAGGGAGGCCAAGGGCGTGCCCGTGCCGGAGGGGACGCGGGTTTGCGCACGCGGCCGCCAGCTCGAGTCGATGCTCGGGCGGGTGCACCCCGTTCGGTTGGAGTACAGGCGCGCGGGGGAGAAGGGGCGCTTGCCGCTCGACGCGCGCTTGAACCTGCCCGCGACGCTGTACTCGCACCCTTTGCAGAAGCGCGTCGCTGCAGAAGCCCAGGCGCGTGCGTGGGACGGCGTGGTCAAGCAGGTGGACGATGCGACGAACGCCCACGTGCCCAAGCGGCAGGCGCAGCAGATCGCGCGTGATGCGGTCAAGGACTTCGATGCGTTCTACGCGCAGCGCCCCGTGAACGATTCGCTGGGCGAGAACACGGTGCTTGCAGGCTCGTCGGACGCGAAGGGGGTGAGGATGTTGCCGAAGGCGCTGCGGGAAGCCACGCGCGAGCGCGCGGAGGCCGAGCAGGCGGAGGCCGTGCGCGGCGATCCGATGGCGCCCAAGAAGCTGCGCTCGCACGACAAGCGTATGGCGGCGGTCGGTGCTGTCTGGGAGCAGGAGCCCGTGCGACGCACCGTGGACGACATCATCGCCGAAGTGCAACGAACGCCGACGTCGAAGGCGGAGAGGCCGAGACTGCCGCCGCCCAAGAACAAGCGTGTGTGGGCGAGCGTCGTGAACGGCGTGTCCGCTTCGGTAGGCGAGATGTTCGACGAGTTCGATCGGCGTGACCCCAAGCGAGCACGGACGCCCGCGGTGCTGATCGACGGCGAGCAGAACCAGCAGACCGCGATCCTCGACCATGCGCGAAGCCGCCGGCGGAGCATCACCATCGTGCTCGACCTGATCCACGTCATCCACTACGTATGGCTCGCGGGCTTCGCGTTGTCTCGGCGCAAGGAATCGGTCGCCGCGGAGTGGGTCGTCACCCATCTGCGCTTGCTCCTCTCCGCCGGCCCCGCCGCGCTCATCGCTGCGACCGAGCGCGCCATCGTCGAGCAAAAGCTGACCAAGAGCGCGCGCAAGCAGGTCGATCGCGCGCTTGCGTACTTCCGCCGCAACGAGATCTTCATGGACTACCCGGCATTCCTCGCGGCCGGCCTTCCCATCGCGACCGGCGTGATCGAGGGCGCGTGCAGACACCTGGTCCAGGACCGCATGGGCATCACCGGCGCACGCTGGGATCTCCCTGGTGCCGAGGCCATCCTCAAGCTGCGCGCGCTCCACACCAGCGACGACTGGGACGACTACTGGCGCTTCCACCTGCAACAAGAGGCGCTCCGCACCTATCCGAAAATGCCCGCGGCGGCGTAACCGCAAGCGCCCAAAGAGCCGCACCCGATGAGGATCCCCGCGAAGGCCGCTCCGAGCAGCTCCTTGGCGACCTTGGCGCCGCGGCTCATGCGGACGAGGAAGAGCGCCAGATGCGTGGTGATGGCGACCCATAGCCAGGCGCGCTTGCTGTTCTCGAACCAGCCCGTCTCGTCGGCGTGCACGATCGGCTCCTCGGGCAGCGCTATCCCATCACACAGTAGGAGCGACGTGAACACGCTTCACCGCATAGAGCCCGAGCGCTAACAGTGCCGCCCGAGCAGGTCACCCGCACCGAGGTGCTCAAGCCCGAGGCGTGCCGTCGT
>DATAJI010000192.1:0-1808 GCA_036262195.1 Solirubrobacteraceae bacterium | reverse complement strand
GCACGTAGCCGAGCGTAGGCGACCAGCGCTGGGTCATCGCCAGCGGCCATCTGGACGCCGATCGCAAGCCAGCTCGCTACGAACAGGGCGATCGTGACGGCGAAAACGCGTGCCTGGATCCGCCGAGCGCGGTCGCGGCGCTCGCGCAGCCGCGCCCGCGCTGTAGCGCGAGCGTGGAAGCTCTCGAGTGAGAGATGTCGGCGGTGTGGCGGCTGTGAGGTCAACGAGCGGGGCGATCGACCGCTCGATCATCTAAGACGAAGATCAAGGCGCGCTTAGGCCAGGCTGTGAGATCGAGGCGGAGCGCGCTCCGGGCGCCTAGATCAGGCGGCGCTGGCGCCGGGAGAGCGAGTCGCGAACGGCTCAAAGGCGACCTCGCCAGCGGGGCGCGCCGGCGCGAAGAGCGGACCTTGCGCTGCGCTGCAGCCAACGGCGCTCAGCTCCTCGAGTTGACGCATCGACTCAACGCCCTCCGCGAACACGCTTATCTCGAGCTCACGCGCGGCTGCGACAACCGCGACAACCGCTGCGCGGCTTGCTCGCGTACCGGTCGCGGCCAGCTCGCCGATGAATGAGGGGTTCAGCTTGATCGCGTCAAACGGAAGCTCGATCAGATGGCGTAGCGGTGCATAGCCGGCGCCGAAGTCGTCGAGCGCCAGCCCGACGCCGAGGTCGTGCAGCTCGCCAAGACGCGTTGCTGCTTTCTCCGGGTCGGCCAGCACGGCCGACTCGGCCAGCTCGATCGCGAGCGCGCGATGCGGCAGCTTCGCGGCCTCGAGCGTGCTTTGAAGGCCCACAACGAAGCGTTCGTCGGCCAGCTGTCGCGGCGAGACATTCATCGACAGGAACAAGTCCTTCCCGCTCGAGCGCCAAGCCGCGGCCTGCGCGGTCGCTGTGCGCGTGACCCACAGGCCGAGTGGCACGATCAGCCCGGACTGCTCTGCCAGTGGCAGCAATTCTGTGAGTGGGACTACGCCACGCTCGGCGTGATCCCAGTGCAAGACGGCCTCGAACCCGACCACCGCGCCGCCGCTGAGAGCGACGATCGGCTGGTAGCGCAGCTCGAGTTCCTCGTTCTCGAGCGCCGAGCGCAGGTCGCGCTCCAGATCGAGCCGGCGATCGAGCTCCTCGCGCAGTGTCGAATCGAACACCGCGAGTCGATTCCGCCCGGAGGCCTTCGCCTCGTACATCGCGATGTCGGCTTGGTGGATCAGGCTCGCAGCCGTGTCCGTCGCGCTGTGCGCGGTACTGAGGCCGATGCTTGCTGATACCGAGACCAACCCGGTGCCCAGGTCAATCGGCGCCTCGAGCGCCGCGAGGGCGCGACCGGCCACCGTCACCGCCTCCAAGTCTTCGCCGAGCGAATCGACTAGGACTCCGAATTCGTCGCCGCCGAGACGAGCGACGACATCGACGGCGCGAACGGCGACGCGCAGCCGTTCCGCAACCTGCGCGATCAGGCGATCACCGGCCTGGTGGCCGACGCTGTCATTGATCTGCTTGAGCGAGTCGATGTCGACGAACAGGACCCCCAGCCGCCGGCCTGTACGCGCGTTGCGCGCCAGCGCCTGGGTCACCTCGTCAACGAACACCTCGCGGTTCGGGAGGCCTGTCAGCGGGTCTCGGCCGACCCTGCCCTCGAGCTTTACCCAGTCGGTTATGTCTTTTGCGGATGCGTACCAGCGATCGCCCTCGACGCTCCCGCTCCACAGCAGCCAACGCCACGTCCCGTCGGCGTGACGGTGACGAGCGAGAACGTCAAAGAGCTGATCGCGGGGAATGCCGTTCTCATCGGTAGCCGACTGGGT
>DATAJI010000191.1:0-4560 GCA_036262195.1 Solirubrobacteraceae bacterium | reverse complement strand
TGCCCCTGGCGCCGGCCGCTGCCTGGAGTCCAGCCACCGACGAGAAGCTCCTGGCGGGCGGTGTTCTTGAGCTTGAGCCAACTGCCGTCGCGCTGGCCGGGCCGGTAGCGGCTGTCGCGCCGCTTGGCGACGATCCCCTCGAGACCGCCGGCGCGACTAGCCTCGAGGATGTCGGCGCCGCGACCGGTCAACGTCGCCGGGGTGCGCCAGTGCTCGCCGTCGAGCTTCAGCCCGGCCAGAGCCTCGCGACGCTCGTCGTAGGGACGATCGATCAGCGAGTGCCCGTCGAGCCAGAGCAGATCGAAGATCACGTAGGTCACTGGAGCGGTATTGGCGAGGCGCCGCGCCGCGGCAGCCGAGCCCATCCGTTGCTGCAGCGCCGCGAAGCTCGGGCGCCCGGAGGCGTCGAAGCTGACGATCTCGCCGTCGAGCACCGCGCGGTGGGAGCCGAGCGCGCGGGCCAGCCGCGCGAGCTCGGGGTAGCGGTCGGTGATCTCAGCGTTGTTACGACCCTCGAAGCGCAGGCGCCCGGGCTCCGAGTAGGCGAGTGCGCGCACGCCGTCCCACTTGACCTCGTAGGCCCAAGGCGAATCCTCGCGCGGAAGCGTGGCGAGGCGCGCGAGCATCGGTGCGACGTGCTCCGGCATCGGCCCGGCGGCAGCGTCGGCGGGCGGGTCCATGCGGTGGATCATCCAGTCCTTCGGCTGCTCCTCCCTGCTGATCGCAAACAGCGCGTAGCGCGCGTCGATTCGCTCGCCGTGGAGCGCGACCTCGACCTTGCGCGGTTCCCACTTCAGCGTCTCGTAGGTGCCGTGGTCCCAGATCGACATCGTGCCGGCGCCGTAACTGCCAGCCGGGATGTCGCCTGAGAAGTCGAGGTACTCCAACGGGTGGTCCTCGGTGTGCGGCGCGATGAAGTTGACCTTCGGCTCGAGCGGAACGCCGCGCGGCAGTGCCCACGAGACGAGGACGCCGTCACGCTCGAGGCGAAGGTCCCAATGGAGGCGCCGCGCCGAGTGCTCGTGGATCACGAATCGCGGCTGCGGACCGCCTTCGCCGGGTTCCTCGCCGGTCGGCTCAGACGTCTGCGTGAAGTTCCGCCGCGCTTGGTAGCTGTGCAGCCGGCCGCTCGCACGGCCCGCTGTCACGACTTCTGCGCGGCCTTGGGCTTGCGCGCTGGGGCCTTGGCTCGCGCTGCCTTGGGCGTGGCGCGCTTGGTCGCCTTGCCGCCCTGACCTTCGAGAGCGTTGACGCTTGCCTGCAGCGCGGCCATCAGGTCGGGCACGGCGGCCGGCTCGCTGGGCGGCGGCGCGATCGAGATCTCCTCCCCGGCGACCTTCCGCTCGATCAGCGACAGCAGCGCCTCACGGTACTCGTCGTGGAAGCGGTTGGGCTCGAACGGCGCCGAGAGCATCTCGATCAGCTGCCGCGCCATCGCGAGCTCGCGCTCGGAAACCTCAGCCTGACCGTCACCGGCGTCCTCGAGCGACGCCGCCGGGACGACCTCGTCAGCGTAGACGAGGGTCACGAGCACGAGCGCGTCGTCCTGCACGCGGAGGGCGACGAGATGCTCCTTCTGGCGCAACACGAAGCGGCCGATCCCGACCTTGCCGGCCTCGCGCATCGCGTCGACCATCAGGCGGAACGGCTTGGCCGCCCCCACCGCAGGGGCAACGTAGTAGGAGGAGTCGAACATCAAGGGATCGACCTCGCCGAGCTGGATGAACTGCTCGACCTCGATCAGCCGCGTCTTGCGGGCGGCAACGGCGTCGAGCTCCTCGGGCTCGACGACGACGTATTGGCCGGGCGAGAACTCATAGCCCTTGACGAGATCCTCGAAGGCGACCTCCTGGCCGTCAGCGCTACAGACCCGCTTCTGCTGGATCCGTTGGCGATCCTCGGCGTGCAGCTGGTGGAACTGGACGTTCTTGCGCTGGACGGCGTTGTAGAGCTTGACGGGTACGTTCACCAGGCCAAAGGAAATCGCACCACTCCAGATCGACCGCGCCACAACACGCCTTTCTGCCGTCTCGGGCACGGACCTCGCCGCGCCCAACAAGCGCTCAATCTAGCAACGCGCGGCGGCACTCGACGCAAGTGCCATTGCGCGCGCTATAGTTAACCATATGGCTAATCGTGTGGTTCTCGACCGGACCTTCGCGGCTTGCGCCCATCCGCTCCGTCGGGCGATCATCGAGCGTCTCGCCGAGCGGGAGATGACGGTCGGCGAGGCGACCGGCGACTTCAACGTGTCGAAGCCCGCGATCTCGCGGCATCTGCGCGTGCTCGAGGAGGCGGGGGCGATCGTGCGGGTGATCGACGGCCGATCACATCGCCTGCGACTGCGTGATGGCGCGCTGAGCGGCGCCTACGAATGGCTCGGCGATCAGCGCGCGGTCTGGGAGCGCAAATTCGACGTCGTCGAGGAATATCTTGCGGGGCAGCGAGCCGGGCGCGATGGCGGGGAGCGATGAGTAGGCCCGAGACCGCGGTCGTGCGCGTCGAGCGGACGTTCTCGGCCGGGCCCGAGGAGGTCTTCGATGCCTGGACGAATCCGGAAGTGCTCGCGCGCTGGTGTGGCCCGGCGCCGACCTGGACCTCGCCGGGTTGCGACATCGACCTCCGCGTCGGCGGGCGCTACGTGCTGCGCATGAGCGATCCGGACAGCGGAGCGATGTACATCATCGGGGGCGAGTACCGCGAGATCGACCGTCCGCGGCGACTCGTCTACACCTGGTGCTGGGAGAGCGATAACGGCCCGCACCCCGGTCAGGTCAGCCTCGTAAGCGTCGAATTCCTCCCGGCAGGCGAGCGCACGACCGTCGTGCTCGAGCACAGCGGCCTGCCATCCGAGGAGTCGCGCGAGCGCCACGGCCTCGGCTGGCGGGGGACGCTCGACAACCTTGCGCAGCGCATCTTCGACGAGCCGGGCAATGCAGCGTTCTAACTCCACGAGGAGGTTCAACTGATGGGCAAGTATCTGCTGGCGTATCGCGGTGGTGGAATGGCCGAGAGCGAGGCGGAGCGCGACGCGGCGATGGCCGCGTGGGGCGCCTGGTTCACCAAACTCGGCAGCGCCGTCGCCGACATGGGGGCGCCGTTTGCCGGCTGCGCCGCAGTGACGCAGGGCGGCGCCGTCAGCGACGGGGGTGCGTCTGGCCTGACCGGCTACTCAGTGCTCGAGGCCGACAGCATGAGCGTCGCCACCGACTACGCGAAGAGCTGCCCACTGCTCGCCGACGGTGGCAGCGTCGAGGTGTACGAAGCACACGCGATGTAGGCAGGCTGCGATGCCGCGAGCGAAAGGCCGCGGCATCGTAGCGGCGGTAACGCCGCCTGCGTGATGGACGGCGCGTAGCGACGTATTGAGATCATGGGGATCGTGTTCCAGCGGGGCGCTCGGATGCTGCTTGGAGGTTCAGCAATGGCGCTCGTCGTCGGGCTGACCGCGCTCGGGAGCGGCGGGTCAGCGGCCGCCAGCACGTCGACACCGGCGCAATGCGCCGCAAAAGCGCCGATCGAGCTGCCCGTCAACGCCTGGGCGCCGGCGCGCAGGCAGCTCGCGCCGGCGGGCGCGAGCGCGATCCGGCTGTGCCGCTACAACGCGTTCGCCACGCACCCGTTGCGCAGCCTCGCGCGCTCGGCGCTCGTGACTAGCGCCGGTAGCGTGACGGCAATCGTCGCCGAGTTGGACGAGCTGCCCGCGCTCCCGAGAGGGGCGTTCTCATGCCCGCTCGACGACGGCGCCGAGATCGACGCCCTGCTGGCCTACCCGGGCGGCAACGGCGTCGTCGTCCAGATCGACCTGACGGGCTGCGCGACGGTTAGCAACGGAAGCGTAATGCGCACCGCCGGCTCGAGCAAGGCTGGGCGTGAGCTGCTCGCCGAAACCGAGCGGCTGACGCGCTACAGGAGTCCGGCCGGCTAGCGATCGACGCGCAGGATCCGTGACCGTGGCCCGGGAGCGGGTCGAACCGCAGCTCGATCTGCGTGACGCTCACCGCGTCGAGCATCCGCGCGCTCAGCAGCACGCTCACCGACGCTCCGGGTTGCCAACTCTGGTCCGCTCGCTCGGAGTCGACCCGCTAGCGCTACCCGTGTGTGACCGCCGCTGCTAGGACTTCTCGACGCCGGCCGGCTCGCTTGGCGCCGGCACAGGCGTAGGAGCTGGCTGGGGAGCCGCGACGGACTGCGAAAGCGAATCGTGGTGGCTCGGGGCTCCGCTCAAGGAGTCCTTGAAACCACGCATACCCTCTCCCAGCGACTTGCCGATCTCCGGCAGGCGCCTGGCCCCAAACACCAGCAGCAGCACAACGAGCAGCAGCAGGATGTGAACTGGATTGTCTAATCCCATTGGACGAGCATACAGAAACCAGCGCGGCCCGACGACACCTCGTCCCGTTAGCGCGAGAATATGAGCGGTGGACAAGCTCGCGCCGATCCGGAGCTTCGACCGCTTCCAGCAGGACCACAAGATCCTGGCCGTCACGGTCGCGGTGCAAACGAAGGTCTCCGATGACAGCGCCGGCAACTACGCGGCGCTGATCGCCTACTACGGCT
>DATAJI010000190.1:0-4434 GCA_036262195.1 Solirubrobacteraceae bacterium | reverse complement strand
GTCCCGGGCTTCGAGGAGGGGCTGATCGGCGCGAGCGCCGGCGAGGAGCGCACCCTCGAGGTGACCTTCCCACCCGATTACGAGGCGAGCGCGCTGGCCGGATCGCCAGCCACCTTCGTCGTCAGCGTCACCGAGGTGCGCGAGAAGCAGCTGCCCGAGCTGGGCGACGACTTTGCCACCGACGCCGCCGGGCTCGACACGCTCGAAGAGTTGCGCGAGGACATCCGGGGCAGCCTGCTCAGCGCGGATGAGCGCGCGGTCGAGCGTGAATTCCGCGGAGCCGTGCTCGACGCGGCGGTCGCGGCCTCCACCGTCAGCGTTCCCGATGCGCTGATCGACGCGCGCAACCAGGAGACCTGGGAGCGGACGCTCCATTCACTCGAGCACCGCGGGCTCTCCAAGGATGCTTTCCTCCAGCTCGCCGGCAAGACCGAGGATGAGGTGCTGGCCGAGGCACGGCCCGACGCCGAGCAGGCGCTCCGTCGCGAGGCGGTGCTGAGCGCGATCATCGCCGCGGAGGCGATCGAGCCAACCGAGGAGGAGCTTCTCGCGCGGCTGATCGAGCAGCTGCCGCCCGAGCAGCGCGCCACCAGCCCCAGCGACCAGGCGAAGCTGCTCGAGCGCCTGCGCAAGGCGGGTCGCCTGAACGAGCTGCGCGAGGACGTCGCCGCGGAGCGGGCCTTCGATGAGCTTGTCGCCGCGGCCAAACCGCTTGATCCGGGACTTGCAGCAGCCCGTGAGAAGCTCTGGACGCCTGGCCCATAGCGGGCGTCAACGCCCCGCAGACGGGCACAGAATCCACCTGCCCGCGAATTGCCGGTTGGTAGACTCGGCCCGAGGCGGTGCGTCGTTGCACTTGCCAGGAGGAATCGAGCCGGGCAAGCGAAACACAGAGCGACGATGAGCCCACTGATCCCGATGGTTGTCGAGCAGACCTCGCGTGGCGAGCGGGCTTTCGACATCTACAGCCGCCTGCTCAACGAGCGGATCATCTTCCTCGGGACGCCGATCGACGACCAGATCGCCAACCTGATCGTCGCGCAACTGCTGCACCTCGAAAGCGAGGACCCCGACAAGGACATCTCGCTCTACATCAACTCGCCCGGTGGCTCCGTCTACGCCGGTCTCGCGATCTACGACACGATGCAGTTCGTCAAGCCCGACGTTCAGACGATCTGCGTCGGCATAGCGATGTCGATGGGCGCGCTGCTGCTGTCCGGTGGAGCGAAGGGGAAGCGGATGGCGCTGCCCAACGCGAAGATCCTGATCCACCAGGTCAGCTCAAGTTTTCAGGGCCAGGCGACCGACATAGAAATACATGCACGCGAGATCATCGACGTACGACGCCGGCTCGACGAGATCATCGCGCTGCACACCGGAAAGCCAGTTGAGGAAGTCAAGAACGACACCGATCGCGACTACTTCATGAGCGCCGAAGAAGCCCGCGACTACGGCATCATCGACCGCGTGATCTCCGAGCACTGAGCGCCAGGAGCGAGCATGGCCCGACCGACCGACTCCAACGAACAGCTCCTCTGCAGCTTCTGCGGCAAGTCCCAGCGCCAGGTCAAGAAGCTGATCGCCGGGCCCGGCGTCTACATCTGCGACGAGTGCATCGATCTCTGCAACGAGATCATCGACGAGGAGCTCGTCGCCCCACCAACCTTCGACATCTCGAGCTTGCCGAAGCCGCGCGAGATCTACGGCGTTCTCGACGAGTACGTGATCGGTCAGGAGAGCGCCAAGCGCACCCTCTCGGTCGCCGTCTACAACCATTACAAGCGCGTCCAGATGATGCACGCCGAGGACGCCGAGATCGAGCTGCAGAAGTCGAACATCCTGCTGCTCGGCCCGACCGGCTGCGGCAAGACGCTGCTCGCCCAGACCCTCGCGCGGATCCTCAACGTCCCGTTTGCGATCGCCGACGCGACGGCGCTGACCGAGGCCGGCTACGTCGGCGAGGACGTCGAGAACATCCTGCTGAAGCTGATCCAGGCCGCCGACTACGACGTCAAGAAGGCCGAGACGGGGATCATCTACATCGACGAGGTCGACAAGATCGCCCGCAAGGCCGACAACCCGTCGATCACGCGCGACGTCTCCGGCGAAGGCGTCCAGCAGGCGCTGCTGAAGATCCTCGAGGGGACCTCCGCCTCGGTCCCGCCGCAGGGCGGACGCAAGCACCCCCACCAGGAGTTCCTCTCGATCGACACGACGAACATCCTCTTCATCTGCGGCGGCGCGTTCGCCAACCTCGACAAGGTGATCGAGCGGCGGATCGGCCACAAGGGCGTCGGCTTCAGCGCCGCGATCCAGCCCAAGCGGACCAAGGACGACGGCGAGATCTTCGAGTCCTGCCTGCCCGAGGACCTCGTCCAATACGGCCTGATCCCCGAGTTCATCGGCCGCCTGCCCGTGATGTCGGCGGTCCACCAGCTGACCCATGAGGACCTCGTCGCGATCCTGACCGAGCCGCGCAACGCGCTCGTCAAGCAGTTCCACCGCTTCTTCCACTTCGACGGGATCGAGCTCGTCTTCTCCGACGACGCCCTCGTCGCGATCGCCGAGCGCGCGCTCGAGCGCGAGACCGGCGCCCGCGGCCTGCGCTCGATCATCGAGGAGGTCCTGCTCGAGGTCCAGTTCGAGTTGCCCTCGCGCCGCGACGTGAAGAAATGCGTCGTCACGCGCGAGACGATCGAGAAGGGCCTGACGCCGACGCTCGTCACCGAGGCCGTCGCCGACGAGCCCGACGTCGCCGCCGAGACGCTCGAAGAAGCCGGTTAGCGGGAGCGGTTCGGGAAGGCCCGCTTACACCTCGGCGCATGCGCCGAGGTGGCGATCGGTGCATGCACCGATCGCCGGGTGGCTGCATGCAGCCACCCGCACGACAGAGGGTCGCTAGCCTTCGATCTGGTGGCCGGTGTCGAAGACCTCCAGTCGCGCAAGCGCTTTGAGCCGGGCGAGATCGAGCCGCGGCTGATCGCCGACTGGCTCGCCTCGGGGCTGTTCCATCCGCCGGCGGAGGGCAGCGCCGCGGAGAATTACTCGATCGCGATCCCGCCGCCCAACGTGACCGGCGTGCTGCACATGGGGCATGCGTTCGGCGGCGCGATCCAGGACGCGCTGATCCGCCGTGCACGGATGCGGGGACAGCGAACGAAGTGGATCTTCGGCACGGATCACGCGGGTATCGCCACGCAGACGCAGGTCGAGCGGGCCGTGCTCGCCGAGGGGACGACCCGCGAGGAGCTCGGCCGCGAGGAGTTCCTCGAGCGCGCCTGGCGCTGGCGCGAGGAGTACGGCACGGCGATCGTCGAGCAGTACAAGCGGCTCGGTGCTTCGTGCGACTTCGAGGACGAGCGCTTCACGCTCGATCCGGCCTACGCGGAGGCGGTTGTGCGGGTCTTCGTAGCGCTCTTCGATCGCGGCTACATCCACCGCGACCACTACCTCGTCAACTGGGACCCGGGCAGCGGCTCGGCGATCTCCGACCTCGAGGTCGAGGAGCGCGAGGAGACCGACACGTTGTTTTCAATCGCCTACCCGCTCGCTGAGACTGACGGGGAGGTGGTCGTCGCGACCGTGCGGCCGGAGACGATGCTGGGGGATGTCGCGGTGGCGGTGCATCCTGACGACGATCGCTACAAGCACCTGATCGGCCGGACCGCGATTCTGCCGCTCGTTGGGCGGCGGCTGCCGATCATCGCCGACGAGTATGTGAAGCCCGAGTTCGGCACCGGCGCGCTGAAGATCACTCCAGCTCACGACCCGAACGACTTCGAGATCGGCCGCCGGCATGATCTCGCGCCGATCTCGGTGATCGGCGAGGACGGCAGGATGACCGCGGAGGCCGGCCGGTTCGCCGGGCTGACGGTCGCCGATGCTCAGGCGGCCGTCGTGGCAGCGCTTGAGACGGACGGAGTGCTCCGAGCGCGCGAGCCCTACAGTCACGAAGTCCCCTTCTCGCAGCGTTCCGGGGTGCGGATCGAGCCGCTGATCTCGCTTCAGTGGTTCATGCGGATGGAGGAGCTCGCGCGGCCGGCGATCGCTGTCGTCAAGAGCGGCGAGGTTCGCTTCCATCCCGAGCGCTGGAGCGGCGTGTACCTCGACTGGATGGAGAACATCCGACCGTGGTGCGTCTCGCGCCAATTGTGGTGGGGCCACCGGCTCCCGGTCTACTACTGCGACGCCTGCGAGGAGACCGACGTCAGCGCGACCGCGCCGGAGCGCTGCGGCGCCTGCGACGGCGCGCTGCGCCAGGACGAGGATGTGCTTGATACCTGGTTCTCGAGCGCGCTGTGGCCGTTCGCGACACTCGGCTGGCCCGAGCAGACCGCCGATCTGAAGGCGTTCTATCCGACCGACGCGCTCGTCACGGCCCGCGAGATCATCTACCTCTGGGTCGCGCGGATGATCATGATCGGCATCGAGTTC
>DATAJI010000189.1:0-1709 GCA_036262195.1 Solirubrobacteraceae bacterium | reverse complement strand
CGGGCGGCTGGTCGGGCGGGTGGTAGGCGGGGATGTGGCGGTAGCGGCGCAGGCCGCCGACGATGATGGCGGTGAACCGCTCACCGGTGGCGGAGCGTCGGCCTTGGCGGTTGAGGATCCCGGCGATCGTGGCGTCGTCGTAGTGCGCGGCGAGCCGTTCGAGCAGCGTGATCGTGTCCTCGGCGGTGCGGATCGTGGGCTGGTGACGCAGCAAGGGGACAGCGAGTTCGGTGATCGCGCCGCCTTTCCAGCGGATCGTGATGGTCGCCTGGTCCTGTTCGCGTTGGACGTCGAGGATGACCTCGTCGATCAGGGTGCGCAGCAGTTGTTTGCGGTCGCGGTCGCTGGTTGTGGGTGCGGCCCATACGCGGCCGAGATCGCCGCCGAGCGCGAGCAGCTGCTCTCGTTCAGTGTCGGTCAGGACCTGCGGGCGTTGGTGCTCGCGCAGCGTGAGCTCGGCCTCTGTTTCGGCGAGCACGCCGAGCGCCTTCTCCCAGTCGCGTTCCAGGCCGCGCGCGACGAGGCGGTGCTCGGGCTCGACTTGGCGGTAGCGGCGCTCCGCACGCTCGGCCTGGTATCTCGCTTGCTCGACTTGCAGCCGCCACTGGCTGAGCGCGGCGTCGTGGTCGGCCTCGAGCGCCTCGGCCGCGGTGAGCGCCGCTTTCACGCCGGCGGGGGTCAGCGCCGCGAGCAGCGCGTCGGCGACGGCGTGGTCGATCTGCATCCCGCCGACGCGCATGCACCAGCTACCACGGTTCTCGACCAGGATCCGGCCGGGGCACTGGTAGACCGGGCGGGCATGGCCGCGGCCGCCGTCGTATGCGACGTGGAGCTTGCGCCCGCAGCGCCCGCAGACCGCGATCCCTTGCAGCAGCGCGCTGCCTTCGCGGACCGCGCCGCCGGCCTCGTGTGCGCGCGGGCGCGTGTTCGCCTGAATTCGCGCGCGGTTGGCGTCGAACGTGGCCTGGTCGATGTAGCCGGGGTGGTGATCCCAGATCAAGACGCCCCATTCTGCTTGGGGGAGACGACGCATCCGCTGGCGGGTGTTCCCGTGCTCGTCGACGTAGCGCTCCCGGCGGGTCTTCCCGAACGCATACGCGCCGGCATAGACGGGGCTGTCGAGCACACTGTGAACCTGGTGGTAGGTCGGGACCGCCCATTCGATTTCGCCGTGGGTGAAGCGGCGCATCGGGAACTTGAGCTGCTCGCGGCGCATCCACAACCAGACCTGGCGGACCGACCCGAGCTCGGCGAACCGGTCAAAGATCGTGGTGATCGCGCCGCGGATCGCTTCGTCGGGATCGAGCAGGATCTCGCCGTCGGCCTCGCCCCACACCAAGCCGACGGGCAGCGCTTTGCGCAGCTCGCCGCGCTCGGCCTTGTTGCGAATCCCGCCCTGCAGCCGGGCGCGCAGCACGTGCAGCTCAGCCTCGGACATCGTGCCCTTCAGGCCGAGCAGCAGTCGGTCGTTGAACGACCCGGGGTGATAGATCCCGTCGGCGTCACCGATCACGGTGTCGGTCACGCCGCACAGATCCAGCAACCGGTACCAGTCGACGTTGTTGCGCGCCAGCCTGGAGACCTCCAAGCCGAGCACCAGGCCCGCGTGCCCGAGCGCGACCTCCGCGGTCAGCCGGGCGAAGCCCGAACGCTCAGACAGCCCTGAGCCGGAGATCCCGAGGCCCTCATCGATCACGACCACCTGATCG
>DATAJI010000188.1:0-7533 GCA_036262195.1 Solirubrobacteraceae bacterium | reverse complement strand
GCGGTGGACGCCTTCGAAGCCGCGCGCGGCGACTACGAAGCCGCGCTGGCCGACGAGCTGGCAGCACTTGCCGTGCCACTGCTCGACGACCTGTTGCGCGAGTTCGGCGAACGATTTGGTGCGCTCAAGGCCGCGCGCGGTGGTGCCGACTTCGACGACCTCGAGCTGCACGCGCTCGCACTGCTGCGTGACCACGCCGAGGTCGCAGGCTCCTGGCGCGAGCGCTTCGAGCGCGTGATGGTCGACGAGCTCCAGGACACAAACCCGCGCCAGATGGAGCTCCTCGCGTTGCTCGACCGCGACAACCTGTTCACGGTCGGCGACGCCTTCCAGTCGATCTATGCGTTCCGCCACGCCGATGTCGCGATCTTCCGCAAGCGGTTCGCCGCACTCGAGGCGTCCGGCGAGGCGCTCGTATTGTCCGCGAACTACCGTTCGCGCGACGCGGTACTCGGTGCGGTCAATGCGGTTTTCTCCCCGCGCTTCGGCACGAGCTTCGTGCCGCTGCGGGCGGGGCGCGTAGACGCCGCCGGCGGGGCGCCCGTTGAGCTGCTACTGACTGACTGCGACGGGTGGCAGGGGCACGACGATCTGCTCGGCCGGGAGCTTGCGCCGGCCCCGCTCTGGCGCCGCGCCGAAGCTCGTCTGCTCGCGGCGCGAATCGACGAGATCGTGCGAGCTGGCGAAGCGCGACCCTCCGAGATCGTCGTCCTGACGCGTGCCGCGAGCGCCGTCGACGTTTATGAGACCGCGATCCGTGACAGGGGCTACGCGACGCTGACGAGCGCCGGCGAGGGCTTTTACGAGCGTCCCGAGGTCGCAGACATAGCCGCCTACATGCAGGCGCTCGCCAACCCGCTCGATGAGCTCGCGCTCTACGGCGTCCTCGCCTCGCCGCTGTGCGGCGCCGACTCTGACGCGCTCGTGGCCCTGGCTAATGCAGCGCGGGAGCGCGGCACGACGATCTGGGCAGCACTGAGCTGGACCAGCGTTCCGCGGTTCATCGCCTTCTCCGAGCGTTTCCGGACGGCGCGCGCAGCGACGCATCATCAGGCGCTCGGTGCGGTCGTCGCCGCGGCCGTCCGCGACCACGGCTACGACCTCTATTTGGCTCAGCTCCCTTCGCCGGAGCGGCGGATCGCCAACGTCCGCAAGCTGGCCCGCCTCGCGCGCGAGTTCGAACATCGCGAAGGTCGCGACCTGCGGCGCTTCGCCGACGCACTGAGCGCCGGTCGACTCGGAGCGCTGCGCGAGCCGGAGGCTCCGCCGCCCGTTGCTGATGCGGTTCGCCTGATGACGATCCATCGGGCAAAGGGACTCGAGTTCCCGGTCGTCGCGATCGCCGACCTCGGGCACGGTCCGAACTCCCGCCAGGAGCGCCTGCTCACCGACGGTCAGCGCGTCGGCCTGCGCCTGCCGAACATCCAGCGCACCTACCACGACACGCTCGACTTCGCGGAGCTGCGCGCCGAGCGCCGGGAAGCCGAGGCAGCTGAGGAGCAGCGGATCTACTACGTCGCGATGACCCGCGCTCGCGAACGGCTGATCCTGAGCGGCGCCGCGCGCTTCGCGAACTGGCCACAGAGCGATGCCAGCGCGATCAGCTGGCTGGCCCCGGCGCTGATTCCGGATCTCGCCGATCACCTCGCAGCGGACGGGCCGACGGGCGAGGTCGTGTCGGGAGTCGACGGCCTGGCGGTGCGCCTGACGGTCTCCAACGCGGCTCGCGCCGGCGGGCTGCTCGCCGGGCCACGACCGACCGCCGACGCTGAGCCCGCCAGGCCGCTCGCGGTCGGGCCGCTCTTGCCGCGCTCGCGCCCGCCCGGCGTCGAGCTGCGCCACTCATACACCGCGCTCGCCGACTACGAGCGCTGCGGCTACCGCTACTACCTCCAGCGCTTGCTCTCGCTAGCGGACGTCGAGGCGCCGAGACCAGGCACGGTCGGCATCGCCGCCGCGCCGCGCGGCATCCTCGTCCACGCTCTGCTCGAGCAGTTCGACTTCGCGCACCCGCGCCCACCTGATCTCCGACGGGTTGCCGCGGCCGCGGCCAGCGCGGGCATCAGCCTGGACGCGGCTGATAGCGCCGAGGTCGCCGCGCTCGCAGGTGCTATTGCGGCGAGTCCGCTGTGCGCCAGGCTGGCGCAGGCGAGCCGGCTGCGCCGTGAGGAGCCATTCGCGTTCGCACTCGACGGTGAGCTGGTCCGAGGCGTCATTGACGTCTGCGGCAGCGAAGCCGACGGCACGCTGCTGATCGTCGATTACAAGACCGACAGGCTCGGCGACGGCGAAGATCCCGCGGCGCTGATCGAGCGTGACTACGGCCTGCAGCGCCTCATATATGCGCTGGCCGGCCTCTACGCGGGCGCGGCGTCTGTCGAGGTCGCGTACTGCTTTCTCCGCGCGCCTCTTGAGCCGCTCGCGAGCACCTATCTCGCCGCGCAGCGTGAGGCGCTCGAGGCTGCGCTCCGCGAGCGTCTCGAGCCGCTTCGTGCCGGGCGCTTCGAGGTCACAGCGTTCCCCGGGAGCGAGCGCTGTGGCACTTGTCCGGGGCGGCAGCGTCTGTGCTCCTACGACGAGTCGCTGACGCTCCGTGATTGGCCTGCGACGGCACCAGCGGCCGACCGCCGCAGGCGATCGCTGGGGCTCCCAGCCGACGACTAAATGGTCGCGTTCTCGCGCCTTCAGGTCCGCGCCTGGTGGTTTTCGAAAACCCCCTTGAATGCTAGGATTTGCACCCGCCTCAAGGTGCCCGTTTGCCCCGGATCGGGGCCGCCGACGTCGGGACTTGCAGATGACCAGGACGAGCCAGCCACAGCAGGCCGATGGCCTCTACGACCCCCGTTACGAGCACGACGCCTGCGGCGTCGCGGTCGTCGCGCGCCTTAGCAACGAGCCCGGCAACGACGTCCTGCGCCTGGCGATCGAGGCGCTCGAGAACCTCGAGCATCGCGGTGCCGCTGGCGCCGATCCTGAGACCGGAGATGGCGCAGGCATCCTGATCCAGATGCCGGACGCGTTCCTGCGCGCCGTCGTCGACTTCGAGCTGCCGCCGTCCGGGCGCTACGGAGTCGGGATGTGCTTCCTGCCGAACGATCCCGGCGAGCGAGCTGAGCTGATGGCGATGCTCGAGCGCACAGTGGTCAACGAGGGCCAGACCGTTCTCGGCTGGCGGGAGGTGCCGGTCGACGAGCGCGCCGTCGGCGCGACGGCGCGTGCCTCGAGGCCGACGATCCTCCAGCTGTTCATTGGCGCCGGGCCCAAGCACAGCGACGATCAGGATGCCTTTGAGCGCAAGCTCTACGTGATTCGCCGGGTCGCCGAGAGCTCCGCCGGCCCGGGCTTCTACGTATCGAGCCTGTCCTCGCGCACGCTCGTCTACAAGGGCATGCTGATCAGCTACCAGCTTGCGCGCTTCTACACCGACCTTGCTGACGAGCGGATGGCCTCGGCGATGGCGCTTGTCCACTCGCGCTTCTCGACCAACACGTTTCCGAGCTGGGAGCTCGCGCATCCCTACCGGATGATCGCCCACAACGGCGAGATCAACACGCTCCAGGGCAACGTCAACTGGATGCGAGCTCGCGAGAGCACGCTCGCGTCCGAGCTGTTTGGCGAGGATCTCGAGAAGGTGTTGCCGGTGGTACGGCCCGGTCAGTCGGACTCGGGGACGCTCGACAATGTCCTCGAGCTGCTGACGCTCGCCGGCCGCTCACTCCCGCACGCGCTGATGATGATGATCCCTGAGGCTTACCGCGACCGCGACGGCGAGCTCGCGTCCGAGGTTGGCGGCTTCTACGCGTACCACTCCTGCTTGATGGAGCCGTGGGACGGTCCCGCGGCGGTGGCGTTCACCGACGGCCGTGTGATCGGCGCCACGCTCGATCGCAACGGTCTGCGCCCCGGCCGCTGGCTCGTGCGTAAGGACGGGCTCGTTGTGCTCGGCTCCGAGGCTGGTCTGCTGCCGACGCCGCCAGAGCAGATCGAACGTCTCGGGCGCCTGCAGCCGGGGAAGCTCTTCCTCATCGACCTCGAGCAGGGCCGCATCGTCCCCGACGCGGAGATCAAGCACCAGATCGCAACGCAGCAGCCGTACGGCGCCTGGTACGACGCCAACACGGTTCGCTTCGAGCAACTGCCGCGCAGCGAGGCGGCGCCGCTGAGCGAGCCGCTGCGCTCGCTCCAGCTCGCCTTCGGCTACAGCCGCGAGGATCTGAACAAGGTGCTTCCGGCGATGATCCTCGGCGGCGAGGAGCCGGTCGGCTCGATGGGCAATGACACCGCGCTAGCCGTCCTTTCCGACGGCTCGCCGGCGCTCTTCAGCTACTTCAAGCAGCTCTTCGCACAGGTCACGAATCCGCCGATCGATCCGATCCGCGAGAGCATCGTGATGAGCATCTCGGCCGGTCTGGGCGCCGAGCGCAACCTGCTCTCAGAGACACCGGAGCACGCCCACCAGATGACGCTCGACCAGCCGATCCTGCGAAACCGCGAGCTCGAAGGGCTGCGCAACGTCTCGCACGAGGTCTTCCACGCCCGCACCGTTGACATCACCTGGCCGGTCGCCGAGGGCCCCGACGCGATGGAGGCTGCGCTGCAGCGCGTCTGCGATGACGCGCACGCAGCGATCGCGGAAAACATCAACATCATCATCCTCTCCGACCGTGCCGTCGGACGGGAGCGGGCGCCGATCCCATCATTGCTCGCGGTCGCGGCCGTGCACCACCACCTGGTTCGCGAAGGCACGCGGCTGCGCACCGGGCTCGTGATCGAGTCCGGTGAGGCTCGGGAGGTCCACCACATCGCGACGCTGATCGGCTACGGCGCCAGCGTCGTCAATCCATACGTGATGTTCGAGACCGTCGGCGAGCTCGTCGACGAGTGCTGGGTGACCCATCCGGATGGCTCGCGGATCGACCGCGACGAGGCGGAGGATCTGGTGCGCAAGTCGATCGGCAAGAGCTTGCTGAAGACGATCTCGAAGATGGGCATCTCAACCGTCCAGTCCTACTGCGGCGCGCAGATCTTCGAGGCAGTCGGTCTCAGCCGGACGGTGGTCGAGCGCTATTTCACGGGCACCGCATCGCGGATCGGTGGCGTCGGCGTCGGCGTGCTCGCCGCCGAGGCGCTGGCCCGTCACGCGCGGGCCTATCCGATCGACGTGCAGCTCAATCCGCTGCCGGTCGGCGGTCGCTACGCCTGGCGGCGCGAGGGCGAGCGCCACATGTGGAATCCGGACACGATCGCGCTGCTTCAGGAGTCGGTCCGCCACGGCGGCGCCGAGACCTACGCCGAATACTCGCGGCTCGTCAACGAGGACGCGACGCGCCGAGCGACGTTGCGCGGCCTGCTCGAAATTCGCAGTGACCAGCGGCCGATCCCGGTCGAGGAGGTCGAGCCATGGACAGCGATCGTCAAGCGCTTCGCGACCGGCGCCATGAGCCTCGGTTCCCTGTCGCGAGAAGCGCACGAGAACCTCGCGCTGGCGATGAACGAGATCGGCGGGCGCTCGAACACGGGAGAGGGCGGCGAGGATCCCGAACGCTTCACCGACATGCGCCGCTCGGCGATCAAGCAGGTCGCGTCGGGACGCTTCGGCGTAACGATCGAATACCTCGTCAATGCCGACGAGCTCCAGATCAAGATGGCCCAGGGCGCGAAGCCGGGCGAAGGCGGGCAGCTTCCAGGGATCAAGGTCGATGACTACATCGGCAGGATCCGCCACTCGACGCCGGGCGTCGGGCTGATCTCGCCGCCGCCGCACCACGACATCTACTCGATCGAGGATCTCAAGCAGCTGATCTACGACCTGCGCTGCGCCAACGACGCCGCGCGGATCTCCGTCAAGCTCGTCGCCGAGGTCGGCGTCGGCACCGTCGCCGCCGGCGTCGCCAAGGCCAACGCCGATCACGTGCTGATCTCCGGCCACGACGGCGGGACCGGCGCCTCGCCGTTGTCTTCGATCTTCTCGAGCGGGATCCCGTGGGAGATTGGCCTTGCCGAGACCCAGCAGACGTTGCTGCGCAACGACCTCCGCTCGCGCATCTGGGTCCAGACCGACGGTCAGCTCAAGACCGGCCGTGACGTCGCGATCGCCGCGATGCTGGGTGCCGACGAGATGGGCTTCTCAACTGCGCCGCTGATCGCGACCGGCTGCATCATGATGCGCGCCTGCCACCTGAATACGTGTCCGGTCGGCATCGCAACCCAGGATCCGGAGCTGCGAAGGCGCTTTGCCGGCACGCCCGAGCACGTGATCAACTTCTTCCACTTCGTCGCCGAGGAGGTGCGTGAGATCCTCGCGAGCCTCGGGCTGCGCAGTATGGACGAGCTTGTCGGCCGCGCCGACCTGCTCGAGCCGTCACGGGCGATCGAGCAATGGAAGGCTCGCGGGATCGACCTCACGGCGCTGCTCGCGGTACCGCAGATGCCGCCCGGCACCCCGCTGCGGCGGGTTTGCGATCAGGCGCCGGTGCTCGACGACGCGCTCGATTGGGGCCTGATCCACGACGCGCAGGACGCGATCGAGCACGGCGGGCAGATCAGTCTCGCCCGCCCGGTGCTCAACGTCAACCGCTGCGTCGGAGGGCTGCTCTCGAGCGCGATTGCGAGACGGCACGGCGCCGCGGGACTCGAAGAGGACTCGATCACGGTTCGCTTCCGCGGCTCCGCCGGCCAGAGCTTTGGCGCCTGGCTCGCGCCCGGCGTCAGCTTCACGCTCGAAGGCGAGGCCAACGACTACACCGGCAAGGGGCTCTCTGGTGGCACCGTCGTTGTCCGCCCGCCGCTGACCGCCGCCTACGTCGCGGAGGACAACGTGATCGTCGGCAACACCGTGCTCTACGGCGCGACCGGCGGTCAGGCGTTCTTCCGCGGGCTGGCTGGCGAGCGCTTCGCCGTACGCAACTCAGGAGCCTGTGCCGTGGTCGAAGGTGTCGGGGACCATGGCTGTGAGTACATGACCGGTGGACGCGTAGTCGTGCTCGGACCGACTGGTCGCAACTTCGCCGCCGGCATGAGCGGTGGGATCGCCTACGTGCTCGACGAAGTTGGCGACTTTGCGACGCGCCGTGCCAACAGGGTGACGGTCGGCTTCGAGCCGATCGACGCCGGCGATGAGATCGAGTTGCGCGAGCTGGTCGCCCAGCACCACGCGCGCACCGGCTCAGCCGTCGCGGAGCGGATCCTGGCCGACTGGGACGCGAACCTGCAGAATTTCGTCAAGGTGATGCCGAACGACTACCGCCGCGTCCTCAACGAGCAGGCGGCGCAGGCCGGCGTTCTCGTCGAGGCCCACTAGTGGTCACGCTCGGACCGTACGACCAGCCGCCCGAGACCTGATGGGAGAGCTTCGCGGCTTCATGCGGGTCGCTCGTGAGGGCGTCCCGGAGCGGGACCCTGCCGAGCGCGCGCACGATTACCGTGAGTTCATGCTCACGCGGCCGGTGGCTGAGCTGCGCGACCAGGGCGGGCGTTGCATGGACTGCGGTGTTCCGTTCTGTCACAGCGGCTGTCCGCTCGGCAACCTGATCC
>DATAJI010000187.1:0-1630 GCA_036262195.1 Solirubrobacteraceae bacterium | reverse complement strand
GCCCTCGGCGATGTCGCGCAACAACCGGCGCATGATCTTGCCCGAGCGCGTCTTCGGCAGGTCGTCGGCCCAGATGATCCGCTTGGGCCGGGCGAACTTGCCGATCCGCTGTGCGACGGTGTCGCGGATGCCGGCCTCGATCTCCTCGGTGCCGGCGATCGTGCCCTGCAACGTGCCGACCGCGCAGATCGCCTGGCCGGTGAGTTCGTCGGACTGGCCGATCACCGCTGCTTCGGCGACCGCTTCGTGGGCGACGATCGCCGACTCGACCTCTGCGGTCGAGAGACGGTGCCCGGAGACGTTGACGACGTCGTCGATGCGGCCGATCACCCAGATGTAGCCGTCCTTGTCGCGCATCGCGGCGTCCCCGACGAGGTAGGTCTCCTTGCCGAAGCGCTTGAAGTAGGTATCAACGAAGCGCTCGTCGTCCTTGTACAGCGTCCTCAGCATCGACGGCCAGGGGCGCTTGAGGACGAGCAGACCCTGCCCCTCCTCGATCGTCTTGCCTTCGTGCTCGTCGACGACGTCCGCAAGGATCCCCGGGAACGGCGTCGTCGCCGACCCCGGCTTTGTCTCGGTGATGCCCGGGAGCGGCGTGATCATGATCGCGCCGGTCTCGGTCTGCCACCAGGTATCGACGATCGGGCAGCGCTCGCCGCCGATGATCTTGTGGTACCAGAGCCAGGCCTTCGGGTTGATCGGCTCGCCGACAGACCCCAGCAGGCGCAGCGAGCTGAGGTCGAACTTGCGCGGGTAGTCGGCGCCCCACTTGATGCAGGCGCGGATCGCCGTCGGCGCGGTGTAGAAGATCGTCACGCCATAGCGCTGGATGATCTCCCACCAGATCCCCTTGTGCGGATAGTCGGGTGCCCCCTCGTACATCACGCAGGTCGCCCCGTTTCCGAGCGGCCCGTAGACGATGTATGAGTGGCCGGTTACCCAGCCGACGTCGGCGGCGCACCAGTAGACGTCGTCCTCCGGATGGAGGTCGAAGACGTAGCGGTGGGTCGCTGTGGCGCCCGTCAGATAGCCGCCCGAGGTATGCAGGATCCCCTTCGGCTTGGCTGTCGATCCGCTGGTGTAGAGGATGTAGAGCGGATCCTCCGCGTCCATCGGCTCGGCCGGGCACTTCGCGTCGGCCGCCTCGAGGATCTCGTGGTACCAGACATCGCGCCCGGCGCGCATCTCGCACTCGGTTCCCTTGGAGGCGATCACGATGATGTGCTCGAGTGAGTCGAGCTCGCCCATCACGAGATCGACCGCCTGCTTGATCGGCGCGATCGTCCCCTTGCGCGAGGCGCCATCGACGGTGATCAGCGCCTTTGCCTCGGAGAACTCCATCCGCTCGCGGACCGCCTCGGGCGAGAAGCCGCCGAAGACGACGTTGTGCGGCGCACCGATGCGGGCACAGGCGAGCATCGCGACTGCCACCTCGGGGATCATCGGCAGGTAGATCCCGACGACGTCGCCCTTCTTGATACCGAGGTTCTTCAGCGCGTTGGCGAAGCGCTCCACGTCGGCCAGCAGGTCGGCGTAGGTGACCTTGCGCTCCGAGCCGTCCTCGCCGAGCCAGTTGAACGCGACCTTCTCGCCGCGCCCCGCCTCGACGTGTCGATCCAGGCAGTTGTAC
>DATAJI010000186.1:0-5413 GCA_036262195.1 Solirubrobacteraceae bacterium | reverse complement strand
GGTGAGGATCGCGATGTCCTCGAGCATCCGCTTGCGGCGATCGCCGAAACCGGGGGCCTTGACCGCAACACCCGTGAACGTGCCACGGAGCTTGTTGACGACCAGTGTGGCGAGCGACTCGCCCTCGACGTCCTCGGCGATGATCAGCAGCGGCTTACCCGACTGGATGACCGCCTCGAGCACCGGCAGCACGTCACGAACCGAGCCGATCTTCTGGTTGGCGATCAGGATGTAGGGATCCTCCAGCACCGCCTCCATGCGGTCCTGGTCGGTGACCATGTAGGGCGAGATGTAGCCCTTGTCGAACTGCATGCCCTCGGTGAACTCGAGATCCATGCCGAACGTCTGGCCCTCCTCGACGTTGACGACGCCGTCCTTGCCGACCTTCTCGATCGCATCGGCAATCACATCGCCGATCTCCTCGTCGCCGGCCGAGATCGTCGCAACGCGCGCGATCTGGTCCTTGCCGGAGACCTCCTTGGACTGCGAGCCGATGTTCGCGACAACCTGGTTGACGGCTGTCTCAATGCCGCGCTTGAGGCCGAGCGGGTTGGCACCGGCAGCAACGTTCTTCAGGCCCTGGCGAACAATCGCCTGAGCCAGCACCGTCGCGGTCGTCGTGCCGTCGCCGGCCACGTCGTTGGTCGCCGTGGCGACCTCACGGACGAGCTGCGCGCCTTGGTTCTGGAACGGGTCCTCGACCTCGATCTCACGCGCGATCGTGACGCCGTCGTTGGTAATCGTCGGCGCGCCGAACTTCTTGTCAAGGACGACGTAACGACCCTTCGGGCCGAGCGTTACCTTGACCGCGTTGGCTACCGCGTCAACGCCCTCCTCGAGGGCCTTGCGTGCCTCGCTGTTGTACTTCAGTTCCTTGTGAGCCATTCTGGTTCAGTTCTCCTTAGGACTCGACGCGCGCAAGGACGTCCGACTCGCGAAGCACGAGTAGCTCCTCGCCGTCGACCTTGATCTCAGTGCCGCCGTACTTGCTGTACAGGACCTCGTCACCGCTCTTGACGTCGAGCGGGATCCGCTTGCCGTCATCGTCGAGCTTGCCGTCGCCGACAGCGAGGACCTTGCCCTTCTGTGGCTTCTCCTTCGCGGTATCCGGGAGAACGAGGCCGCTTGCAGTGGTCTCCTCCTCCTCGATGGCCCGCACAATCAGCCGATCGCCCAGGGGCTTGAGCTTCATCTTCAGAAACCTCCGTTGAGTATGTGCTTCCGGCGCAATGTTTCCGGGGTTATGGCACTCTCGATCGGAGAGTGCCAAGCGCAGCCCCAATATATGCCTTACAGCCCCAGTCGTCAAGGCCGCCTGGCACTCTACCTACGAGAGTGCCAGCTCCTGAGCGACCCAAAAGCCACGAAAATCCCTGCAAATCCCGCGCAAGCAAGCCGCGAGCGCAAACAACCCTGCGCGACTGGGCCACGCGCCCGCCTTCCGCCCCGAATCAGCGGCGCGGCCGCTCGCGCGACTTAGTTCTGGGCGCCGCCGAAGCCCTTGACCATCTCGGTCATGCCAGCCGGCTTGTCGAGGATCTGCGAAAAACGCACGACGGTGACGACGTCGTCAAGCGAGACCTCGCGGCCGTAAATCCCCTCGAGGAAGTTGACCAGCTCTTCATGACGGCGGAACTCGGGGTTGTCGTGCGAGATGTCGCGCGGCGAGAGCTCGCGGAGCGGCATCACCACCACCTCGTCGATCACAGCCTCGAAGATCTTCTCCCGTGGCGAGTGTTGATAGCCGATCGTGACGAGCACGGCTTGGCTCTTGCGGTACTTGTGCGACTTGTCGCCGAGACGGATCGTTGCCGTCTTGCGGCCGCGCTTGAGCTGATCGGCGAAGACGGTCGAATAGAAGTTGAGAACCTCCACGCCTGGGGAGGCTATCGACCCGCGCGTATTTTCGATAGGGCCCCGGAGACCATGTCGCGCTCGCCACGGTAGGTGAGGGCACTGGCAGCCTCGTCGAGCGCCATCCAGCGAGCCTCGGCGATCTCGTGATCGTGATCGTCGGTCGAGCCGGACCGGTACGCAAAGAGGAAGAAGCTGACCCGCTTGTCGATCAGACGGCCGCCGCGCTTGTAGCGGTAGCGCACGTCGCCGAGCGACTCCAGCAGATCGGCGTCGACGCCCCCCTCCTCGCGCACCTCACGTCGCGCAGCCTGTTCAGGCGTCTCCTCGCCGTCGACGTGTCCCTTCGGCAAGGCGAGCACCTTCGCGCCGCTGGCCGCGCGGCGCTTGGGCACGATCACGAGAACCTCATCGCCCTTCACGACGACGCCTCCGGCAGAGTGCTCCTCGGGGAAACGCTTGGTTTGCTGGCGCGCCGGCTCCATGTCCGGATTATCGTCGCCTGAGATCGAGTAGGGAGGCAGCTATCGTGAGCGCGTGCGGCGCGCTTACATCGCAGCGATCAGCGGTCTTGGGCTTTTGAGCGCGTGCGCAGCGACCACCGTCGCGGCGACCACGAGCTACAGCCGCGACTTGCTCAGCTCGCCGTTGCTCTGGGCGACAATCGATGTCTGCCAGAACACGGCGGCCGGCAACGTCGTCGGCGTGCGTGGCTCGATGCCCGGTACGGGCAACGGCGACGAGCAGATGTACATGATCTTTCGGCTCCAATACCGCGGGGCGCGCCACTTCTGGCATTACCTCCCTGGCGCCGACTCCGGCCTGATCGCCGCTGGTAGCTCGCAGTTCCGAAGCCGTCAGGCGGGGCTCGACTTCCACCTCGCGTCCGGCGCTGGCGCGGGCAGCGTGGTGCGCGGGATCGTGAACTTCGAGTGGCGTGTCGCGACGCGCGTCGAGCACGAAACGAAACTCAAGACAAGCGCCGGACACGTCGCCAGCGCGGGGTCGAGCCCGCGCGGCTTCAGTGTCGCGCACTGCGCGATCAGTTGAGCGTCGCAAACAGGCGCGGGTCGTTTGTGATGATGCCGGTGACGCCATGGTCGGCGAGCCTGCGGATCTGTGCCACGTCGTCGACCGTCCAGACGTAGATCTCTCCGCCGGCGGCACCCACGCTGTCGACGAGTGCCGCGGTGACGACGCGCCAGTTCGGCACGAGCGCGTCGATCTGCCCGGAGCGGATTCGCGTCGCAGCGCGCCGCGGGAGGAGACTCGTGTAAAGCCGGCCGAAGGTCGGGCTGATCAGTGGCGTGCCAGTCACGCCGAGGATGCCCGGGACCGTCCAACCGATCCGAAGCGTTGGCGCGAGCCTGCGGAATGTCTCAAGCGTGCTCCAGATCCCGGTGCTGATAAACGCGCGCTCGAATGCTCCGACCTCATTGAGCGCGTCGATCAGACGCTGCTCATACCCGCGTTGCTTGACGTCGACCTGCAGCCGAACGCCGTCGAACGGCGCCGAGGTGAGGTGCGCCAGCGCCTGCGCGAGGGTCGGCGAGGCGGTCTTGGCGAGCATCCCGTGGTCGTGGGCAACGAACAACGGGCCGCTGCCGTCGCGGCGCTCGGCGAGCACATCGAACTCGATCATGTCGACGCCCGCGGCGAGTGCGGCGTCGAAGCTCGCGAGCGTGTTCCCGGCAACGATCGCGTCGGCGCCCTTGTGCCCGACGCGGATCAGCGCTGACATCCCGGACACCAGTAGGTCCGGCGGTTCTGATCGCCTTGACCGCGAGCGAGGACGCGCGCGGAGCAGCGCGGGCAGGCCTCACCCGCGCGGCGGTATACCGCCCTGGGCCGGGCGGCGAAGCCGGCGTCTGCGGAGACCCGCATCTCGCGACGAGCGAAGCGCACGATCTCAAGCAGCTCGAAGTCGCTCGTCTCGCCGAGCGCGCGCCACGGATCGATCCCGGCGGCGAAGCAGCTCTCGGACTTCCAGATATTCCCGATCCCGGCAAGCGCGCGCTGGTCGAGCAGTGCGTCACCGACGGCCCGGGCGCGGCCGTCGTCGCGTAGACGCCGCAGTGCTGCCGGCTCATCGAAGCACTCACCAAGGATGTCGGGTCCAAGGGACGCTAGACGCGGATCGGTGCGCGCTCGCCGCTCGCTCAGCAGCTCGAGTGTCGGGCCACCGAACTGCACGACTTCGCGACCGGCGCAGCGCACCACCAGCCACGCCCGGCTCGCGGCGTGACGCCAGCGCTGCCCGCTGTCATAGACCGCCCAGGCCCCGGTCATTCCCAGATGCGAGTGGAGCACGAGATCACCATCGAAGCGCAACAGGAGGTGCTTTCCGTAGGCCTCGACCGCTAGCACGGAGCGCTGTGCAAGCCGGTCCGCCCAGCGGTCCATTGCGTGACGCCGCTGCGGCGTGCGGATCTCCTCGGGAACCTGGCCCTCGAGGACGGGCCGGATACGGCTGGCCGCGTGGTGGATCGTGTCGCCTTCGGGCATCGGGGCGGTCCTACGCGCTGAGCGTCAGCCGGCGGGGCCCGGAGCGGAAGCCGAGCTCGATCAGGAGCGGCTCGTGGGCGCTGCCGAGGACCGGCTCGCCGTCGACTCGCTCGGGCTCGAGCTTTCGGATCTGGCCGGCACGGACCGCCTGCGCGAGTGCGACGAACGCCGTGCGCAGAGCCGCTCCGCCGACGAACGTCTGGAGTCCGCGACCGCCGGCCTCGACGTAGCAGGCAAGCTCAGCGCCGACCAGCACGACGAAGGCTCCGGCGACGCGCTGAGCGCGGCGCCGCTCCCCCGGCAGGCCCGGCCATGGGAGCGCGGCTCCGTAGGGCTGCGCCGGGTCGCTCGCCGCGAGGACGAGCGGCGGCGAGGCGTCGAGCGCACCAGTTGTCGTGGACCGTTGGGCGCGTAGCCGCTCGACGGCGCCGGGCAGCGCGAACTGGGCTCCGCCGAGACCTTCGATGAAATAGCCACGACGCGCGATCCCGAGCGTCTCGAGCTGGATCAGCGAGTCGTAGAGCGCTGCGAAGCCGCCCTGGACGCCCTCGGCGAGCACCAGCTCGCGCGTCAGGATCCCGTAGCGCTCGAGCAGCAGCTCGGCGAGCGTGCGGCGGCGCGCAACGGGGTCGCTGGCCGTGTTCGGGCCGGCGAAGAGCGGCGCGGTGAGCGACCAGCGGCCCTGGGACGGAGCGCGTGTCTGAGCACGCGAAGCGCGGTGCGCCGGGGCGAACCGCCGGCCCGAGCGGCTTGCGGGGCGTGCGCCGGCCACCGTCAGACGGGGTGCGCGGAGCGGCGCCCAAGCGTCGTTTGTCACCTCGCCGGCCCAGACCAGATCCCAAAGCGCCTCCTGCAGCGCCAGCGGCGCGGCGGCGATCTCCGCCACGAGGTCGCTGAAGAAGCAAGGCGACGCGGCGATCCGCGCGCGGATCAGCTCGTGCTCGGGCTCGCTCGGGACCGCGGCGCGGGACTGTGCCGCAGGCGCTCCGATCGCGGCCGCGTCGTCGCGGAAGTAGAGAGCGACCCTGCCGGAGCGCTTGCCTAACGCTCCGGC
>DATAJI010000185.1:0-5672 GCA_036262195.1 Solirubrobacteraceae bacterium | reverse complement strand
GGGCATCACCTTCCAGTCGCGCGACGAGGCGCAGGCGAACAACTATCGCAAGATGATGGTCGCGATGGCCACCGACGTGCGGGTCATCCTGATCAAGCTCGCCGATCGCTTGCACAACATGCGCACGATCGAGGCGATGCCCAAGCAGAAGCAGATGGAGAAGGCGCGCGAGACAATCGAGATCTACGCGCCGCTCGCTCACCGCCTCGGTATCCATGCGATCAAGTGGGAGCTCGAGGACCTTGCCTTCGCGACCCTTCACCCGCGCAAGTACCAGGAGATCAAGGGTCTCGTGGCGCAGCAGCGCGACGAACGCGAGCGCTATGTGAGCGAGGCCGGCGAGTACCTGCAGCGCGAGCTCGCCGACGTCGCCATCACGGCGCAGATCGCGGGCCGCGCCAAGCACTTCTACTCGATCTATTCGAAGATGACGAAGAAGGGCCGCGAGTTCAACGAGATCTACGACCTCACCGCAATGCGCGTGATCGTCGATTCGGTGAAGGACTGCTACGGGACCGTCGGTGTAATCCACTCGCTGTGGAAGCCGCTGCCCGGCCGCTTCAAGGACTTCATCGCGATGCCCAAGTTCAACATGTACCAATCGCTGCACACGACAGTGATCGGGCCTGAGGGACAGCCGCTCGAGATCCAGATCCGCACCCGTGAGATGCACACAATGGCGGAGTACGGCGTCGCCGCGCACTGGATGTACAAGCGCTCGGCCGAAGCTGCGAAGGGCGGCAAGGCGGCCTGGTCAGAGGACACCGAGAAGCTCAAGTGGCTGCGCTCGATGGTCGACTGGCAGAGCGAAACGAGCGATCCGAAGGAGTTCATGGAGACGCTCCGGGTCGACCTCTTCGAGGACGAGGTCTACGTCTTCACGCCGAAGGGCGAGGTCAAGTCGCTCGCGGCCGGGGCGACGCCGCTCGACTTCGCCTACGAGGTCCACACCGACGTCGGCCACCGCTGCGTTGGCGCGAAGGTCAACGGCAAGATCGTGCCGCTGCACTACGAACTGCGCTCTGGCGACATCGTCGAGGTTCTGACCTCCAAGCGCGAGCGCGGGCCCTCGCGCGACTGGCTCGCAGTGGTCAAGACGACCAGGGCGCGGAACAAGATCAAGCAATGGTTCAAGGCTGAGTCGCGCCAGGACACGGAGCACTCTGGCCGTGAGGCGCTGCAGGAGGCGCTGCGCAAGCAGGGCCTGCCCGGGCAGCGGATCACCGGCTCGGCGCTGCTCGCCGACGTGATCCGCGAGATGGGCTTCCGCAAGGCTGAGGACTTCTACGTCGCGCTCGGCGCCGCGAAGATCACGCCGAAGACGGTCGTCGCAAAGATCCTCACGCGGCTGAAGCGCGGCGAGGCCGCCGAGGAGGAGCAGAGCGCGAGCGCGATCGTTTCTACGCGTCGTGAGCGACGCCGCCCGACCAACTCCTCGAGCGAGTTCGGGATCCGCGTCGAGGGCGTCAGCGACGTGATGCTGCGCCTCGCCAAATGCTGCCGTCCGGCGCCGGGCGACGACATCGTCGGCTACATCTCGCTCGGCCGCGGCATCACGATCCACCGCGAGGACTGCCCGAACGTGCGCGCGCTGCGCCGCGACCCCGACCGCTTCACTCCCGTCGCCTGGGACGGCGAGCTGACGACCGGCTTCAAGGTCGAGGTGCAGATCGACGGCTGGGATCGCCACCGCCTGCTCGAGGACATCTCGCGTACCTTCTCCGAAGCCGGGATGAACATCGTCGAGGCCCAATGCACTGCAAATCCGCCGATGATCCGTAACCGCTTCGTTGTCGAGTGTGCCGACACGCAGGCGCTGAAGGCGACGATCCAGCGGCTACGCAATATCGACTCGGTGTTCGACGCGTTCCGCGTCACGCCGGGCGGCGGGTAGCCCGCAGCGCTCGCCGCCGCTTGCGACGGCTACGCACCGGAGCGAGCTGCCGGGCGCTCGGGGCGCGAAGAGCGCCCGGCCGTGGAGCCGGGCGCTCTTGGGGCGCGTCGTTAGGCGTCAGACGCCTGCGCGCACCGGTGAGGCTGAGCCGGCCGGCTTTGCTGTTGCAACCGGCTTGCGCGCCGGCCGAAGGTTGAAGAACCAGTTCAGCATCGGCAGCAGGAACAGGATCGAGCCGAGCACGACTGCCAGGATGCCCGCGAGGATCGCGTAGCTGCCGATCTGGGCCCAACCCCAAGCGTTCAGCAAGAGGCCCTTCAGCGTCTCGCCCATGAACAGCGTCTGACGCTGGGAGGCGAGCACTGTGTTTTTCATGCCACCGGCGATCCACGCGTCGCTGACCTGCGCATAGGTCTTGCCGCCAGCGACCTTGTTGATGTCAGGTGCGAGCTGGTCGTTTGCGTAGAGCCGTGCCTGTGCTCCGGTCAGCACCTGCTTGCCGGCGTACGGCGCCAGGTCGGCGTACTCGGCCGGCTTGGGGAAGTAGATCTTCTGCGGTGCCAGCTGCTGTTGAACCAGCGACTGGTCGTAGCTACCGCCGATTATCGAGATGGCGCCAACTGCGATCAGACCGGCGGCGAGTCCGGCCGCAATCGGTGTGAGTTGGGTGATCGTCCGTAGGAAACCACGCATGGTTCCTCCTAAGTTCGGTGTTCGGGCTGTCGCGGAGTAGCTTTCTACCCGTGGCGCTCGGCGCCATCCGCGGCGGGCCGTAGCGAGGCAAGCGCGCGCTACGGGTCTGGCGTGCGGGTTTTCTACCGAGCGCGGCGGGTCTAAGCGAGAACGCGAAGCGCGCCCGGCCGGATCGTGAAGCGAGCTTCCAGCACGTCGGCGATGTAGTCGCCGTCGAGCTGCAGCGGCAGTGCCCGCCCGTCTGTGCTCGCGATCACGGCGGACTCGCTCGTCGCAAATGTCGCGACTCCACGATAAGCCGCCACACGACCTCCGCCGGCGACGCCGCGGACCAACAGCGAAGGCACGTCGCGTAGCGCTCCGCGGCGCAGGACGAGGCCGGCGAGCGTGCCGTTCGAGAGCGTTGCGCCGTCGGCCATGTCGATCGCCCGGCTCTTGAAGTAGGTGTAGTGCTCGGCGTTTTGAACTATCGCGGTGACGCCGTCGATGGTGGCTCCTTCGGCGCTGACACGCAGCTGGGGCGGGTCGCGCAGATAGCGGCTGCTGAATGTCCAGAGTGCGCTGGCGAGGAAGAAGCTCGGACCGTAACGGCGCTTGAGGCCGGGGTGGGCGTCGACCTGGCGCACGACGCTCGCGTCGATCCCGACACCGGCGCTGAACGTGTAATGGCGGCCGGCGACAAAACCCAGATCAACCTCCCGCGGCTGCCAGTGATCGGCGAGCGCGAGCAGGTGAGCGGTCGCATCGACGATCTCCGCCGGCACTCCGAGCAGCTTGCAAAACACGTTTGCCGAGCCGCCGGGGAGCGGGGTCAACGGCGTGTCGGATCCGGCCAGCCCGTTTGCGACCTCGTTGACCGTTCCATCGCCGCCGAACGCGACGACCAGGTCATAGTCGCCGCCAACGGCGGTCGCGGCCAGCTCTGTCGCGTGGCCGCGCGCACGTGTCTCGACGGCCTCGATGCGATACCGCGACGCAAGCGCCGAAACGACCACGTTGCGGAGACGATCCGAGACCGTCGTCGCGTATGGATTGATGATCACGAGCGCGCGACGGCGCGCCGAGGAGCCGATCGCCTCGAGTGAGCCGATGGCCTCGCTGTGGCGCGCGCTCACGCCGCCAGCCTATTCCAGCGTGGCTTGTTGAATCCGTTGCGGGGCGTGCCTATACTTATTCGGACATAGCTGGACGCATCCAGAGGGGTGGAGGGACTGGCCCTATGAAACCCCGGCAACCATGCCGCGCAAGCGGTAAACGGTGCCAATTCCATCAGGCTCCAATCACAGCCTGGGAGATGTGGCCGGGGCTTTCGCCAAGGAGCCTTCGCCACAAGACCGGCGGAGGTTCTTTTTCATGGCGGCAGAGAAGCTGAAGTGCAAGGAGTGTGGGACCGAGTACCCGCTCGAGGCGTTGTACGTGTGCGAGCGCTGCTTCGGGCCGCTCGAGGTCGCCTACGACCACAGCCGCCTCGGTGAGCGCTCGGCGCTACGCCGGCGGATCCAGGCCGGGCGCGAGGACATCTGGCGCTACGCGGATTTCCTACCGCCGGCGGGGCCACCACCGGGCCCTGGCAACCGCGAGATACCGCTCGCCGGCCTACCGGTCGGCTGGACGCCGCTCGTTCGCGCCGATCGCCTCGGTGAGGCGCTCGGTCTGCGCAACGTCTACGTCAAGAACGACGCCGCGAACCCGACCCACTCGTTCAAGGACCGCGTCGTCGCGGTGGCCTCGGCGCGCGCCCGCGAGCTCGGCTTCGCAACGCTTGCCTGTGCCTCGACCGGCAATCTCGGCAACGCGGTAGCCGCGCAGGCAGCTGCGATCGGGCTGCCGTCGTTCGTCTTCGTTCCTGCCGATCTCGAGGAGCAGAAGATCCTTGCCACAGGCGTCTATGGAACGAACCTGGTTGAGGTTCGCGGCAACTACGACGAAGTCAACCGCCTCTGCACCGAGCTCTCCTACGAACACGACGACTGGGCGTTTGTGAACATCAACATGCGCCCGTACTACGCCGAAGGCTCGAAGACGGTCGCGTTCGAGATCGCCGAGCAGCTCGACTGGGAGCTACCGGATCGGATCGTCGCCCCGATCGCCTCAGGCTCACTGTTCACGAAGATCGCACGCGGCTTCGAGGAGTGGCTCGACCTCAACCTGCTCGAAGGTCGCCTGCCCGTGATGAATGGAGCCCAGGCGACTGGCTGCTCGCCGGTCGCAGCCGCTTTTGAGGCCGGTGCGGACTTCTGCCAGCCAGTCAAGCCGGACACGATCGCCAAGTCGCTCGCGATCGGCAACCCGGCTGACGGCCCGTATGCCCTCGACCTCGCGCGCCGGACGGGTGGCGCGATCGATGCCGTCAGCGACGATCAGATCCGCGATGGCATCGTCCTGCTGGCGCAGACCACGGGCATCTTCACCGAGACCGCCGGCGGTGTCACGACGGCGGTCCTGAAGACGCTTGCCGAGCGCGGCGACATCGACCCCGACGAGCGCGTCGTGCTTGTGATCACCGGTGACGGCCTGAAGACGCTCGACGCCGTGCGGGGCAGCTTCGCGCAGCGCCAGATCGACCCGACGCTCGAGTCCTTCGAAGCCGCAGCGGCGCGCGAGCCGCTGATCGCACAGGCGCTCGCCTGATGGCGGTCGCGGTCAAGATCCCGGTCACGCTACGACCAGCGACCGGCGGTGAGAGCGAGGTACAGGTTGATGGTGCGACCGTCGGCGAAGTGCTCGACGCGCTGTTCGAGCGGTACGGCGAGCTACGCGAACGGATCTCCGACGAAGGCGGCTCGCTGCGGCGCTTTGTCAACGTCTTCGTCGCCGGCGAGGACATCCGCTTTCTCGAGGGACTCGACACGCCTGTTGCTGACGGCAGCGAGCTGACGATCCTGCCCGCGGTTGCCGGAGGATGAGGTCGATGGCAGCGACGCGTGAGCCACCGAAGGTTAGCTGGCTGAAAGCGCCCGAGGAGAAGGACTACGCGGCAGCGCGCAGCTACCTCTCGCTGCTAGTCCCGGAGCCGGCGTTGCCGGGAGTGATCAAGCGGCTCTCGGAGGCCCCGGAGGGCTCGTGGCGCGCGAAGGACATCCTG
>DATAJI010000184.1:0-4724 GCA_036262195.1 Solirubrobacteraceae bacterium | reverse complement strand
TCCACGGATCGCTCGCGAGCAGGCAAGGAACGGGCGCGAGAGCGACGGCGAGCAGCAGCGCCGTGCCCAGCTGGCCAGTGATTCCCATGCCCGCAACGGCCGCGAATGCCAGGATTAACCAGGTGGCGCCGGGAGCGGCGGCGCCGGCCAGAAGCGCGACCGAAGCGACAGCAAAGACGGTGCTCTGCGCGTGCGGACCTAGAACCGACGACATCGCTGCGGCGCTCAACGCCGCCAGGCCCGCTGCGGCGATCAGGCGCTTCGCCCGCATGGTTAGCTCGGCCGGTCTCGTCGAGGTCGGTCGGCGGAGAGTGGCCGAGCGTCGCTGGCCGCCGCCAGCCAGCGACGCGAGCGCGTCGCGCAGGTCAGTGAGGCTGCCGCGCTCGGCCGGGTCGATAGACAGTGCGCGGTCGATCGCCCGCACCAGTCGGCGCGGCAAGTCGGCACGCTTCTCCGCGAGCGGAGCGATGCCTTCGCTGAGTCGCTTGACGGTCGCGACCGCGGTCGCGCCGCGCAGCGGGTTCTCGCCGGCGAAGCCCTCGTACAATGTCAACGCGAGCGCGTAGAGGTCGGTCGCGGGCGAGGCCTGTCTGCCGTCGGCCTGCTCAGGGGCCATGTAAGCGAGCGTGCCGACAACATCGCCGGTTCGCGTCAACGGCTGTTCACCCGCGATCTGCGCAACGCCGAAATCCGTCAGCTTCGCGTGAGCTCCTGTTTCGCTCGAGTCGAGGGCGATGATCACGTTCTGGGGCTTGACGTCGCGGTGGATCACGCCCCGGGCATGCGCGTGTGAGAGGGCGTCGGCAAGTGCCACGCCGATTGCGATCAGCTCGCGGTCCCGGGGCCGGGCTCCTGCGTAGCGCTTGGAGAGCGAGGGTCCGCGCACGAGCTCGCTGACCAGGTAGTAGGCGTCGTCGTCCGACAGCGCCTCGTGAAAGGCGACGATCGCCGGATGCGATAGGCGAGCCGCGGCCAGCGCCTCACGGTCGATCCGGCGATGGTCGTCCTGCTTCGCGTCATGCGCGCACGCGATCCGCTTGAGTGCGACAGTGCGGCGCAGACGCTCGTCGTAGGCCTCCCAGACCGTCCCGTGGCCGCCGGACCCGAGCGGCTCGACCAGACGAAAGCGTCCGAGCACCAGCTCGTTGCGGGGGGTCGCGGGGAGCGCGTGCAACTGCGCTCCCGCCGCACGGGGGACGGTGTTCACCCGCGCGCCTTCGTGCGAGGAGAGGCGCTTTCCTGCCAGCGGAGCGGGCGCTTTCCTGCCGGCGCCGTGCGATGATCGCAAACTTGCACTGACCGCGTGAAATGCGCCGGTCAGTAATAGTGGGGGCCGCCAAGCCCCTGCAAGGAGCGATGTTGTCGTTCTTCGACGAGGGTGATGAGCCCCGTACAGCAATCGAGTCCCCCGCCCCGCGGCGGCGCCCGAGCCGAAGGTCGCCGTCAAGCGGGCGAGCACCGGCCGATGAGCGCACTGTTCTCGCGCGGCGTGCGGGCGCGATCGGCATTACCGTCGTGGTGGTCGCGATCCTCGTGTTCGGGATCAGGGCGTATCTCGCGAGCCAGAACACCCAGGCGCTGAAGAACTACAACGCGGAGGTCGCAACGCTCGTCGAGAACGAGCAGACCCAGGTCGCGCAGCCATTCTTCACCTCGCTCAACGGCGCGCCGGGAACCTCTGGCCAGCAGCTTGGAACGCTACAGGGAGACATCTACGAGGATTACGTCACGGCCAAGCAGGACGCGCAGACCGCGGCCGGCTGGAGCGTCCCCTCGGCAGTAGCCGGCGCACAGCAGGACCTGCTGCTCGTTCTTGACCTCCGCGCTGAGGCGATCATCAAGGTCTACCGGCAGATCCAAAGCGCGCTAAACAACGGCTCGCTGATCGCGATCAGAAAGATCGCTGGAGCGATGGACATGATCAACGCGTCGGACGTGCTCTACGCGGTGCGCGTCCAGCCGCTGGTCGAGCAGGCGCTGGTAAACGACGGCGTCCAAGTCAATGGGGTGGGTGTTGGCGGCGAAAGCTTGGGCGGCGAGAACGTCGTGTCGAGCCGGTTCCTGCCGAATCAGTCGTGGACGGTCGCCGGCTATGTTCAGGGCAGAATCCTCGGCAGCACGACGCCGCAGCTTGGCGGCACGCTTGGCGCCGGCTCGCACGGGCACAAGATCATCAGCGTGATGGCCGGCAGCACGGTGCTCACGCCGGGCACGAGCACGATCAACTCGATCCCCTATTCCAAGGACCTGCAATACACGGTCTCGTTCGAGAACGACGGCGCCAACGACGAGTTCGCCGTCATAACCAAGCTCACGCTCTCGTCCGCATCGACGGCGACGGTGATGGCACAGGCCTCGACCCGCGAGACCCAGCCAGGGCAGACCTACCCGGTGACGCTCGGCTTCCAGACCGCGCCCGCGGAGAACACGACCCTCCGTCTAACGGCCACGGTCGAGCCGGTTCAGGGCGAGAGCGACAAGTCCAACAACACGCTGAGCTTCCTCGTCAGCTTCACAGGCTCCTAGCTTCACGCCGGCACGGCGTGCCGCCGGGAGCGGTCGGTACGGTTCCGGTGTGCTTATAGCCACCACCTCGACCACGGACATCGTCTCGATCGCTGCGGCCGCGGTGGCAGGCATTGCCCTCGCGGTGTGTGTCCTGCTGGCGCTCACGCTGCGCTCACTCCGCGCGGCGCAGCGCGCGGTCCTCGGCGAGCGCGAGCCAACCGACGTCGTCGCATACGTCGTCCGCCTCGAAGAGGAGCTGACGGTGCTGCGTGACTACCTCGATGACGCCGCCGCGCGACTCGACAGCCGTCTGCGCCGTGCCGAGGGGCGACTCGACGGCGCGATCTCACACCGCGCGGTGGTTCGCTACGACGCTTACGGCGAGATGTCGGGGCGCCAGTCGCTATCGCTCGCGCTGCTAGATGCTTCGCGCTCGGGCGTCGTGCTGTCCTCGATCCTCCACCGCGACCAAGCGCGGATCTACGTTAAACAGGTCCGCGACGGCGAGAGTGAGCTGAAGCTGTCACCCGAAGAGGAAGAGGCGTTGCGCCTCGCCCTCGCGCAGGACGCCTGAGCGCGACCCAGTGGGCATCAGGATCGGCTTCCTCGGCCCCGAGGGCACGTTCAGTCACCAGGCATTGCGCGACGCCGAGCCGCCCGTAGGGGCCGAGGCGGTTGCGATGACCACGCTCTATGGGACGGCGATGGCGGTCCATGACGGTGCTGTCGACGTGGCGCTGGTCCCGATCGAGAACGCGATCGAGGGGTCTGTCGATGTGACCCTCGACACGCTTGCCAGCGACGCTGACGAGGTCACGATCATCGGTGAGACGGTGCAGCGGATCCGCAACTGCCTGATCGGCTCCGCGCCGGTCGAGCTGGCGAAAATCAAGATGGTCCATTCGCACCCGCAGGCGACCGGCCAGTGCGCGCGGTTCCTGCGCTCTCAGCTGCCGGCCGCGACGATCGTCGGGGCAAGCTCGACCGCGGAGGCGGTTCGTGCGGTCGCCGCCGCAGATGACCCTAGCCAGGCCGCGCTCGGCAACCGTCTCGCCGCTGAGCTCTACGGCGCGTACATCGTGCGTGCGGACGTCGACGACGAGCCGGACAACGTGACGCGGTTCGTCTGGCTTGCGAAAGCGGACCGGGCCGGCGAGCTGCGCGGACTGTTCGAGCACGGCGAGTCGACGAAAACCTCGATCGTCTTCTGGGGCGGCGGCGACGAGGCGGCGGGCTGGCTCGTCAGCTGCCTCGCCGAGCTATCGGAGCGCGCCATCAACTTGACGCGGATCGAGTCGCGGCCGCGACGCGTCGGCCTCGGCCACTACATGTTCTTCGCCGACCTCGAAGGCGCGGCCGCCGACACACCACTCGCCGCCGCGATCGACGGCCTCCGCGGGCGCTGCGAGGAAGTCCGCGTCCTCGGCTCCTACCGCACGCCACAGGCCCCGCGCTAGCACCACACGGCACCACATCCCGTAACGCGACCGCGACGACGCTAGATAGACTCGCGCGAGGCGAATGTCAGCCGTTCTCCCACCCCCGCCAATGAGGTCCACGTCGCCCGATGAGCACCGGCGACGTGGGCGTGAGGGTGGCCGGGTGCTCGTCTTGAACGCGACCTACGAGCCGATCAACGTCTGCACCGTGCGGCGCGCGATCGTGCTTATGCTGAAGGCCAAGGCGGAGGTCCTCGAGGAGGCCGAATGGTCGCTGCACGCCGAGCGCTTTGCGCTGGCGCGGCCGTTTGTAATCCGTCTGACGAGCTATGTCCGCGTGCCTCGCGATGCGCACCGGCGAAAGATCACTCGACGGGCAGTGTTCGCGCGCGACGACTGGACGTGTCAGTACTGCGGCTCGCGCGGGAACCTGACGGTCGACCACGTGATCCCTCGTTCGAAAGGCGGCGCGTCGAGCTGGGACAACATCGTCGCCTCATGCGCGCCGTGCAACCGCCGCAAGGCGGATCGCACTCCGCTCCAGTCGGGGATGCACCCGGCCTCCGCCCCGCGCCAGCCGCACGCCGAGATCTTCATCCGCGTGTCGAGCCCGACGATCCCGCCGGCCTGGCGCGCCTACCTGCCAGCCGCTGCCTGAAGGGGGCCGCCGACGCCTTACGGCGTCGCCGGCTGTGATCTCGACGCGAAGAGGCCACGGTTGCCGACCACGCGCACGGGCGGAGCGTCATGCAAGGAAGAGGGCCCCGAGTGCTGGCG
>DATAJI010000183.1:0-9139 GCA_036262195.1 Solirubrobacteraceae bacterium | reverse complement strand
GACTCAGTGAGCTCACCCCCCGCGAGCTCGAGGTCTTCCGGCTGCTCGCGACCGGGATGTCCAACGGCGAGATCGCCGCTCAGCTGATCGTCGGCGAAACGACCGTCAAAACCCACGTCACCCGCATCCTGATGAAGCTAGCCGTACGCGACCGCGTCCAAGCCGTCGTGCTCGCCTACGAAGCCGGAATCGTTAACCCAGGCCACACCACACAGAGATAGCCACTACGGGTACCTGTCGGAGTTGACAGCTCGCGGCCACCAGCTCGATTTCATCAGCGTGCGCGGTGAGCAGTCGCTCCGACGGGTCAGCCCGAGTGGCGCTAGGCGCGCGCCCGGGTTGGGTTCGGCGTGCTGTTGTGCGGGAGCACGACCTGGGCGGCTTCGTCCGGAGTGACGTGCGGGTACAGCGTCCTCAGGACAGCGATCGCCGCGAGGCCGCCAACGATCTGGGCCACGACGAACCCTGGAACGGACGACGGCGCGATGCCGGCGAAGGTGTCGGAGAAAATCCGGCCAATGGCGATGGCGGGATTGGCGAAGCTTGTTGAGCTCGTGAAGAAATAGGCGGCGCCGATGTAGGCGCCGACCGCTGCGGGTGCGGCGTTGCCGCGTTTCGTGCGCGCGAGCGCGAAGATTACGAGCAGCAAACCGAGTGTCGCGATCACTTCCGCGAGGAGGTGCGACGGGGACGCGCGGTGTTTGGTTGAGATCGTGATCGCGGTCTGGGCGAACATCGCGTTAGCGGTGATCGCGCCTGTGATGCACCCCGCGACCTGCGCCGGGATGTAGGCGAGGGCGTCGCGCCAGCGCAGTCCGCCGAAGCTCGCGTCGACAAGCGAGACGACGGGGTTGAAGTGCCCGCCGGAGACGGGGCCGAACATCAGGATGATCGTGAACAGGCCGGCCGCGGTCGCCGCGGCATTCTCGAACAGCTCGAGCCCGATGTCCGCGGGCGAGAGCCGTGCGGCGGCGATGCCGGAGCCGATCACGACGGCGGCGAGGAACGCGGAGCCGAGGTACTCGGCGAGCAGGCGCCGGCTGAGATTCTGGGCGGTCACACCGCGGCCTGGAGGACCGCGCAGGTGTCGTCGCGCAGGCAGTCACGCGTTTGCTTGTGCGCGATCGTGAGGATGTGGCTGCGGACTGGCACGTCGTCGTAGTCGGCGAGGATGCGGTCCGCGCAGCCGCGAATTACCTCCGGTGGCCGTGTCGCGCCGAACTCTTGGATCAGGTTGGGAAGTAGGCGGGCTAAGCGGACGCGGTGTGCGGTGCCGTCGGCGTAGATCGCGTCGAGCTTGTCGACCGTGAGTTCCTTGACGTGCCTGTCGATCAGGTCGCGGATCTCGCGCACCTCGTCGATCGGCCGACCGGCGGGGTCCGGGATGTCCCAAGCCTCGACGGTCGTGGGCACGTAGGGGCAGGCGTCGCCACAGCCCATCGTGACCGCCCAGTCGGCGTGCAGCTGCATCTCGACCGTCAGCTTCTTCGGCTTGCGTCCGGGGATGTCGATCCCGATCTCGCGCATGACCTCGACGACTTCGGGCCACACGCGCGGCGCCGGGTCGGTGCCGGCTGACTCGCCGCGCACGTCCTCTGGTGCGTAGCGCTCGAAGAACGCCTGCGCCATCTGCGAGCGCCCGGCGTTGTGGTTACAGACAAACAGGACGTACTTCATCACTCCCCTCCCTTGTTGCTATGCGGCGAGCACGAGCTTCTCGGCGAGCTCGCGTGGCAGGCCGGCCGCCGCGACCTCATCGGCTACGGCCTGCGCGTCGTAGGCCACGCGCTCGATCGACACCGCAACCTGGCCGGTGTCGTCGAGCTCGAGGATCGCGAACGCGGCGCGCGGGTCGCCGTCCTTCGGCTTGCCGACCGAGCCGCAGTTGACGAACAGGACTCCGCCGTAGGAGTGAACCCAGGGCTTGTGGGTGTGGCCGAACACGAGCACGTCGCAGTCCGCGCCGCCGGCGATCCGCTCGAACGTGTGAGCCGGCTTGTCTTCGAAGAGGTACTCGTTGACCTTCCGCGGCGAGCCGTGCACGAGCCGCACGCGGTGACCAGCGAGCTCGAAGCGCAGATCGAACGGCAGGCCGCGCATAAAGTGCTTTGAGTGCTGATCGGTGTGGGACAGCGTCCAGTCGACGGACTCCTGGCCGAGCGCCCGGTCGTGCTGGGTGATGTAGGCGCAACCGCAGTCCTCGAGGTCGCGGCCGATCGCGTAGTCGTAGTTGCCGTAGATCGTCGGGATCGCGCGCTCCTCGATCAACCGGCAGACCTCGTTCGGGTGCGGTCCGTAGCCAACGAGATCGCCGCCGCAATAGATCTGATCGACCATCATCTTGTCGATCACCGCGAGGCTCGCTTCGAGCGCCGAGAGGTTGCCATGAATGTCGGTGATCACCGCGACGCGTTCCATGCCCGAATCGTATCCATTGACAATCGTCAGTGCAATCGATATATGTAGATAGATGAGCGTCGATCTGGAGCTCGCCCCAAAGACCAAACGTCCTGCAGGGGAGCCCTGCTGCGAGCCGGTCGTCTACCCCGACATCGAGCGCGAACACGCCCAGCGGATGGCGACGATCGCGAAAGCCCTCGGCGATCCCGTCCGCGTGCAGCTCGTCGACGTCTTGCGAAAGCACGCCGGGAAAGTCTGCGTCTGCGAGCTCGTACCGCTGTTCGACCTCCAGCAGCCAACCGTCTCCCACCACCTCAAGGTCCTGCGCGAAGCCGGCATCGTCGGCTCCGAGCGGCAAGGGCTGTGGGCCTACTACTACGTCAACCCAGACGCGCTTGAGGAGCTATCCGCATGGCTGAGCTGAACGACATCCGCGAGACAGTCCGCGAGCGCTACGCCGCAGCCGCCACGAAGACCGCGCCGAGCGATGCGAGCTGTTGCGGACCGATCCGCCTCACAGCAAGTCCGACTGACGACACCAAGGTCTTCGGTGGGGAGCTCCACGACGACACGAGCCGTAAAGGCGTCCCCGATTCGGCGCTCGACGCTTCGCTCGGCTGCGGCGTGCCGACCGCCATCGCCGACCTCCACCAAGGCGAGACAGTCCTTGACCTCGGCTCGGGGGCCGGCGCCGACGTCCTGATCTCCGCCGGCCGCGTCGGCCCTACCGGTAAAGCGATCGGCCTAGACATGACCGACGAAATGCTCGCTCTCGCACGCGCCAACGCAACCGCCGGGGGCGTCGAGAACGTCGAGTTCGTCAAGGGCTACCTCGAGGAGATGCCGCTCCCAGACGCCAGCGTCGACGTCGTCATCTCCAACTGCGTCATCAACCTCTCCGGCGACAAACCCAAAGTCATCGCCGAAGCCGCAAGGGTCCTGCGCCCCGGCGGACGCCTCGCCGTCTCCGACGTAATCGCCGACCCCGACATGGACGACGCCACCAAAGCCGACATGGCCGAATGGACCGGCTACATCGCCGGCGCACTCACCGAGCACGAATTCCGCTCGGCGCTCACCCAAGCCGGTTTCGAAGACGTCGAGATCCGTCCCACCCACCGCGTCCACGAACACGCCAGCGCCGCAATCATCCGCGCCCGCACACCTGCCGGCAGCACATGCTGTGAGCCGGACGCTCTCGCGGCCTGCTGTGAGCCCGAAGCCAAACAGGACTGCTGCGGCACGGCGACCGCTGACGCGCCCGGCAGCTGCGGCTGCCAGCCCTAACCAGTCAGCGACCGTCGCCGATCCGAGCGACCACTCCCACACAAAGGGACACGACCGCTCCGCGCCTCAGGCGCTCGAGTTGTGCGTAGAGGGCCTTCGCGAGAAGGGTCGGCCGATCGACAGCGGCGTCGTTCGCCGCAAGCTCCCAATCTCTGCGTGAGCGAGCGCCTGCCGGTCGTCTCCGGGTCGAGACGCCAGTCCGGATTGGTTGGCCCCTCTACTCCGGATTGGTCGAACCGCGGGCACACGCGCCGCGCCTCCTCGCACCCGCGATAGTCAGCCGGCGTGAGCCCCAAGCCGCAGATCACTCGGGTGGGGGCGCGCGGTCAAATATCGCTCGTGGGCCTGGTTGACGCCTTCGTGGTCGCCGGTGGCGAGTAGGTCGAGGAGGAGGCCGCGGGTGACCGCGATGCCGAGTCTTGCCTCAGCGCGGGCTTCGACGTCCGATAGTCCTTGCTCTTTGAGTGCGGGCAGGGCGGCCTGGATCCAGGATTCAACGACACCGTCGAGTACGGGCAGCGCGTAGGAGCGGCCCTGAAGCGCTTGGGTGTAGATCTCGAAGAAGATGCGCTCGAGAGGAGCGAGCTCGGGTGAGCTGAGGCGCTGCCAGAACTGTCGCGCGACCTCGGTTGGTGTTCCGTGCGCGGTTTCGAGCATGTTTTGAAACACCTGCCGTTGGCGGCGTTCGGTCTCGCGGACAACCTCGACGAAAAGCTTCTCCTTCGATCCGAAGTGGTAGATCAGCATCCGGTGGCTGGTGCCGAGCGCCGCTGCGAGCTCTCTCAGCGAGATGTCGCTGAGGCCTCGCTCTGTGAGGTAGGCCGTTGCGCGCTCCAGGAGCACCGTTCTCGGCTCGCCACGCTCGGACGTTGACATGACCCACATGGTACATGTACCGTTTGGTTCAGTCCTTCAAATCGGCACGGGAGACACGATGCAGTTCGAAACAACTCTTGAGATCAGTGCAACACCGGAGCAGGTGTGGAGCACACTCATCGCGGTGGAGCGCTGGCACGAATGGACCGCATCGATCACGAGCATCGAGCGCCTCGACGGCGAACCATTGAAAACGGGAACGAAGGTGCGGATCAAGCAGCCACGGCTCCCAGCAAGCGTTTGGGAGATCACCGAGTTCGAGCCGGGCGTCAGTTTCGACTGGTTTACGCTTAGCCCAGGCGTCAAGACCGTGGCCACACACCGCTTCACGGCCGTCGACGGTGGGCGCGTAGTCGCGACCCACGCCGTCCACCAATCCGGAGCGCTCGCATCAATCGCCGGCCTGCTCACCGCCCGCACCATCCGCCGCTACCTGGAGATGGAAGTCAATGGCCTCAAACAACGCTGCGAAGCAACCGAAGCTGCGCACACGTGAGGACCAAGAGCCTCGCGCCTTGACGAACCGTTGGACGCGCACGCCAAGGCTCCCGCAACGGATGAGAAGCAGCGCTCGAGGAGAGGCATGACGTACCGCTTCTCGCTGAAGCAGGCGTCACAGCGCGCGAGTTGAAGTCACCGATGTTCGGCTTTCAGCCTGGGGTGCTGCCGGTCGTTCCGGTGGTGTCTGTCGGGCCGGTGCCGACGCCGCCGGTGCCGGTTGCTGTCGAATTGGCGGGGCTCGCTGGTCCGTAGGGGGTGCCGGACGGAGTGCGCAGTTGCTGTGTGACCTCGCCGGTTGATGTTGTGAGATGCGCCTCGGGCGCGGTCTGCTTTCCAGGCCACCAGGCAGCGAACCAGCCGTTGGATGTGGTTGCTTGGACGTCGGTGCCATCGCTGAGGACGAGGGTGACTGCGGTCACCCCGGGGCCGGTCGATCCGTCGATCTCCCCGTACGCTGACCCCATTGGCCCGCTCCCGTTGTACGGCTGGCCATTGGCGGCTAGTAGGTAGGTGCCAGCGCTGGTGGTCGTGATTGCGTCGGCGGGGGCCGGGTTGCTGCCGGCTCGTTGGCTCGAGTCGAGCTCATACCCGTATTCGCCGAGCCTGGTGAAGCCGGGACCGCTGAAGCAGGCTGCGTGGTAGTCCCCGCTCTGCATGATCAGGTAGCTGAACGGTCCGCGCGTGTCGGTCAGCACGGCGTGCCAGCCCGTGATCTGCGAAGTCGAGAACGGTGCCGGAGTCGTCGTCGCCGCCAGGTCCGCCTGACACGCCGCCTGGTCCGCGGCGAGCTGCGCGCTCGACGCAGGTGTGGGCGTCGCGCTCCACCCAGCAAACGCCGCTTGCGCGCCAGCTCCGAGGCCAACGATTGAGACGATCACGCCGACGGCGCCAGCGCTACCCGCGAGCGCCCCAAGGGCGAGGCGGGGCCGCATGCGTCGCGTTCGCGGGTGGTAATCCAGCGCGCGCAGCCTGGCGGCCGCGTCCGTGGGAACCTCGGCGGCGCGGCGAGCGAGCGCGTCACGCAGATCAATTTCAAGCTCGTCGATCATCACTAGCTCCTTATCCGGGGGACAGCGCCCTGTTCGCCCCCAGGGACTGGTGGCGCGTCTTGGGCAAGCGTTTGACGCAGGCGGGCGAGAGCGCGCGACGCGGTGCTCTTCACGGTCCCGAGCGAGCAATCGAGCACGACTGCGACCTGCACCTCAGACAAATCCTCGAAGTAACGCAACACCAGTACCGCGCGCTGGCGCGGCGGCAACGCAGCAAGCGCCTCGATCAGCTCGGAGTTCGCAACGCCCGCGTCGCTCGCGGGTACCTCGCGGGCGTTGCCATCTGGTGGCACGCCGTCATGTGAAGCGAGCTCGTCGCGCCGACGCGACCGGCGCTTGGAGCCATCCAGCGCGAGATTGACCAGGACCCGGCGGGCATACGCGCCGGAATGATCCATCCCGCGCACGCGAGGCCAATGCCGCGCGACACGAAGCAAGCACTCCTGAACGAGATCCTCAGCCTCAGCGAGATCACCAACCAGCAAGTAACCGACGCGCAACAAGTCGTCCGCCTGGCCCGCGACGAACCGCTCGAACTCGCCCCGCACACGATCACCGCGCAACACTCACCTCGCACTCTCCGCGTCGATCGGTGGCCCCACACTCCCATTAACCCGGCCGGGCCGGCAAAAGGTTGAGTCACCTTGGCCCGCAGCGAACCCCGCCGGCGACCATCCAGACGACTGCTCCCGCAAAATGCGGTGACGCAAAGCCATCTACAGCGACGGCTCCCTGGCGCGAGGAGGGGGCGCTAGCTGCGGCCCCGAACCGCTAGGACTCGGCGTGCGCTGACGTGCGGACGCGGGTGGGTCCCGCGTCTGTGCGGGACCCACCCGTGACCCGGCGGTCCAGCGTGGCTACATGCCCGGGCACGACTTGCCCGCCGGCATCCCGGACGTACTCCCGGTCGCGCCAGCGACCGGCGTGGTCGCGCTTGTCGAGCCCGTGCTTCCCGTCGAGCTGCTGCTCGTTGCAGCGTTGGCAATCGCTACACCACCACCGCCGAGGGCACCGACCGCTGCCAGTAGCGCGACGCCAGCTTTCATGGATCTCATTTTGTGTCTCCTTCCAGACTGTTGACGAACTCAGTGAAGCCCCTGCGGCTGTGGCCGACCTACGGGAAGGCTGAGAGTTCACCTATCGTCGAGATCGAGCCACTACGGAGCCGACATCGCGGCCGAGCGCACTTTCGACATCGACCGCATCGAGCCGTCCAGCTACTTCGCCGGGATATTCTCGCCAGATCCAGCTCGATGGCTCTGCGAGGCTGTTGCTTCTGTCAGGCCAGGTGGGCATGACACGGGACGGCCAAGTTCCTCGCTCTGGCAAACGTGATGGAATGGCTTCCAGCGACGCGACGAGGGAGAACCGGCTCGAGCCCGTGCTCGCGCGCTCACGGGGCGAGCACGATCACTGAAGGAGCGTGACGTGAACCAGCCCGCGTCGGATGGGCGAACCCCGTCACGGATCCCCGAACGAGGCCGCGCTCGTGTTGAGAGACAGTTCTTCGAAGATCTCTACGCGGGCGCCGAAGATCCATGGGCGTTCGCCACGAGTCGGTATGAGCACGACAAGTACGCGCACACGCTCAGCGCACTGGACGGCCGCCGGTTCGAGCGCGCGCTGGAGGTCGGATGCTCGATCGGTGTCTTCACCGCGCAGCTCGCAACGATCTGCACCGAGCTCGTAGCCATCGACGTGTCCTCGCGCGCGATCGAGCGCGCGCGGACGCGGCTGCGAGGTCAGGCCGGCGTGACGTTTGCCCGTATGGTGTTTCCCGAGCAGATGCCCGAGGGACCGTGGCAGCTCATCGTCTGCTCCGAGGTCCTTTACTACCTCGACGCTCCGGCGCTCGAATTGGCGCTAGAGCGGTTGCGAACGACGCTGAGGAGCGGCGGGACGGTGCTCGCAGTGCACTGGCGATCACCAACCAGGACCGATCCGCTGCACGGCGATGAGGTCCACGATCGGTTGGTCAGCGAGCTCCAGGCCTGGCACTCACTGGACGACCGCCGCCCCCAATACCGGTTCGACCGCTTCGAGACGGGCTGATGGCAGCACTTGTGCATGGTCGTCATCGGCAGTCGGCCAGCGGGGTTCGCGACGCCACGCGGCTACCGACCGAGAATGCCGTGACCTGCCTGTCCAGCGCCGGCCGCCGGAGACCCATTCGTTCCGCACAGCACGCTCCGAGCGCCTGCGCTACCTTGCACAACGAGGGCATTGGGCGCGGGGCTGGCAGCAGGATGGCAGCGCGACCTGATTTCTGACAGTTCAGACGGCTTACCCGACTGCCGAGGTCGCCCGTGTCGCATCCGCTGGATGTCCGCAGTTCGAACAAGGAAGCTTCGCCCACCGCAGCCGACGATCTGACGTGGGCCCAGGTCGTGCACACGCGCGGCGTGCAATCGCGTCGAGGACGGCGGTAACGATGCTGCGTTTGGCTCGCTGGTGCATCGCTCACCGCCGTCGGGTTGTCTTGGCGTGGATCGCAGTGGCGGTCCTCGCCACCGTCGCAGCCCATGCGATTGGGCCCAATTACGTCACCGTCTACAGCCTGCCGGGTACTCAGTCGCAGCTCGCCCACGACCTGTTGACGAAGGACTTCACGGCGCAGAGCGGTGACGCCGACTCGATCGTCGTTCACGTTTCGCACGGCACAATCGACTCGCCGGCGGTCCGCGCCGCGATCACGCCGCTGCTGGCACGTGTGAAATCCCTGCCGCACGTCGCCGCCGTCGTCAGCCCGTACAGCACCGCCGGCGCCGCGCAGGTTTCCGCTAACCACGCCACCGCGTTTGCGACGGTCAACTACAACGAGCCAGCAAACCAACTCCCGCCCGACACCGGCAAGCCGCTGCTCGCCGACGTCAAGGCAGTGCACCTGCCGGGCCTTCAAGCCGCGGCGGGCGGACAGGTCGTCGAAAATGCGGAAGGCTTCAGCGTCGGCCCGGCCACTGAGGTCGGGGTGATTGCGGCGCTGTTCATCTTGCTGATCACGTTCGGCTCGCTCGCAGCGGCCGGGA
>DATAJI010000182.1:0-8313 GCA_036262195.1 Solirubrobacteraceae bacterium | reverse complement strand
GTTGGCAGGCGCTTACTCGCCCGCCAACACTCCAAGGCGACGGTCTCGCCGGTCGCGCGACCGACGTCCTGCAGGCCCCCGGCGGTTTCAGTTGCGCGGGTGTTCGGTCCGTCGAAGCCGGGGAGGCTGAACCGGGCGATGTCGGCGTCGCGGTCGTAGGTCGCTTCAACGCTCATACCGCTCAGGTTACGCGGGCTGAGTTGCCGATCGTGTCCGCCCTCGTCGCGGCGAATGCACCCGCCAGGGTTTTCGGCGCTCAGTGGAGGTGCCGTTCCCAGTCGTGAGGCACCTTCCCTGCCGGGCCGGGGGTCGGCTGGCTGAGCGGGTGATGCTGAGGCGGGGCGAGCGAGGGGCCCTCGCCCGACTGGTCCGAGCGGTAATCGTAGTACCAGTCCTCGCCGGGTTCGAAGCTCGTGATGATCCAATGATCCGTTCCCCGGGCGTGAGCGCTCGCATGTTGTCCCGGTGAGGAATCGCAACATCCGATGTGGTCGCACTCGGCACAGCGCCGCAGATGAAACCACCATCCACCGGTGGCAAGGCACTCGACACAGCCATCACCGCTTGGAGACGCGCTCGGGTCGATAAGTGAGTCAGCCATAGGGAAACGCTACACATCGCCCGTTCGTTCGTGAAGACCCCCGGTGCCTATGCGTCTGTTCGTCGTGGGAGCGCCAAAGTCCGACTTGTGGGTCATTGTCTTCATCGGTTCACTTGTTTGGTAAGCGTTCGTCAGCGGCTAGGCCTCGAGCGCTAGCCGTTGCAGCAGTGCGTCCACGCGGTCGAAGCCGCCCTTCGCTCCTTCCTCGACGCCGTACTGCATCGTTGTGTCGCGTTCCTCTGTCGTGGCGAAGCGCATCGTCTGTGTGAGCTTCGTCTGGTCACCCAGATCCTCGAACTCGAGCGTCTGCACGTGGTTCTGAAACGTCTGCACGAGCCGCTCGGGCGCGTTGACCTCGCGGAACTCGCCCTCGACGACGCCGAAGGCGGTTCGAAACCGGTAGGTGCCGCCAGGACGAACGTCCATCTCCTCGACGACTGTGCCGTCGCCCCACCATTCGGGGATCAGCTTCGGGTCCGTGTAGACGGAGAAGACGTGTGCGCGCCGTGCGTCGAAGGTTCGCTCGACGCGGATCTCGAGCTCGTTCGGGGTGGTGACGTTGGTGGTGTTCATTGGTCTCCTTTTGTGCGTTCGACGACCCGCGCGAACCGGTCGAGCCTTTGCAGCCACGTGCTGATGCCCTCGAAGGCGTATGGAGCGAGCGTGCACCTGCGGACACGCCCGATCTTCTCCGTCGTCACGAGCTGCGCCTCCTCGAGCAGCCGGATGTGCTTCTTCATCCCGGTCAGCGACATACCGAACGGCTCGGCGAGTCCGCTGATCGTCTGGCTGCCGGAACCGAGTCGTTCGAGGACGGTACGCCGGGTCGGGTCGGCGAGGGCTGCGAAGGCGCGGTCGACGGTCCTTGAATACTGAACCATGGGGTTCAGTGTAGTTGGTGCGGCGCTGCAATGCGATACGGCTCGGCGTACCCCCGACGGGCCTCGAACCACAAGGCCACGATCACTGCCCGCCCGCGATCCGGCGCTGGACTCGCGCGATAACGCCGGAGTGGAACCCCTCGCTCACCGAGGAGCGCCGCCGGCTGGCCGCAGCCGAACCGCTTTCTCACGTCACCTTCGAGCTCGAGCCGCACGGCCACCTCGTCAAGCTGACAGTGCTGCACGACCACTTCGAGCCGGACAGCCTCGTCGCGCAAAGTCATGAACCTATATGTAGGAACCCTGGGTGGTCGGGCCGGCCTCGGTGCGACGCGCCAGTACCGCGATGAAGCCGCCGATCGCGGCTAGTAGCGAGACTGTCGTCAGCGCTGCCGGAAGTCCGCTGCGCTCGGCGAGGAATCCGATCGTCGGCGGGCCGGCAAGGAGTCCGAAGTAGCCAATCGTCGACGCCGCCGCGACACCGCTCGGACCGCTCAGCGCGCCAGCCTGGCCGATCGCGGCGGGGAACATGTTCGCGAGTCCAAGACCGACGAGCACGAATCCGATGATCGCGACAGCCAGCACAGGCACGATCGCTGCAGCCAGCATGCCGATCGCGGCGATCGACGCGCCACCCGCCAGCACCCAAGTGCGGCCGGCGCGGCCGAGCATCCACGTTCCAGACAGCCGTCCAACCACCATCGCCGCCGAGAAGCTCGCATAGCCGGTGGCCGCGAGTCCGACACTCGTGTGCAGATCGTCGTGGAGGTGCAGCGTCCCCCAGTCAGCGAGGGCCCCCTCGCCGTAGGCAGAACAAAGTGCGATCAAGCCGAACATCGCTACGAGCGCGCGCGCCCGCCGCGCTCCGCTCTCGCTCGCTCCTTTGCGCGTGTCGCGGCGTTCGGCTGCGCTGCCCGGCGCTGCGTCGAAGGCAGGGGCCACGCGCAGTAGCATCGCGCCGGCGGATGCGGTCACCACCAGCCCGAACAAGCCGACCGATGTCAGATGCCAGGACGTGCTGAGGACGCTCGCGAGCACACCGCCAACCAATGCGCCGGCGAGTCCGCCGAGACTGAATGCGGCGTGAAAGCTCGGCATTATCGGCCGGCCGACTCGCCCCGTGATGTCGACAGCGATGCTGTTGACGGCCACGTTCAGAGCGCCGAAGCCGGCGCCGAACGCCAACAGAACGCCAGCTAGGCCGGCGACGCTCGTCATCTGCGCCGGGAGCATCACCGCGATGGACATCAGCGTCGCCGCGAGCACCGTGATCGGACCGCTGCCGAAGCGCGTACACAGTCGCCCAGTGGCCACCATCGTGACCACCGCTCCGGCAGAGATGCCGAGCAGCGCGATCCCGAGTCCGCCTGACGAGGCGCCGATATGCGCTTTGACCTGCGGCACGCACACCACCCAGTTGCCGAACAGGAAGCCGTCCAAGGCAAAAAAGACGGTCACGAGCGGACGCGTCCGGGAGGGCTGCGGTTCGGGCGTGTGCATGCGCGGTGCCCGGGAGCGCGAGCAGTTCAGCGTACAGCCCGCCACTCGCTTCATGAACGGAGGTCGAGTGGGTTCCAAGCACGCGCCCTGCGCTTCCCTGCGAGGAGAGGCTGCGGGCGTAGAGCGGCGAGGAGTCGCTACCAGCTCAGCAACATCAGCCCGACGGTGACACCCGGCCCGACCGTGACCATCAGTCCGCGGTCGCCGGGATTAGGTGTGCGGCTCCTGATCGTTTCGGCGAGGACGTAGAAGATCGACGGGGTGCCGACGTTGCCTCGCTTGGCGAGCATGTCGTAACTGACGGATACCGCTTGATCGGGCAGCTCGAGCGCGCTCTGCATGCACTCGAGGATGCGCCGGCCACCGGGGTGGAGGATCCAGTGGTCGATCGCGAAGCGGGTCAGGCCGAGCGGTCGCAGGAAGCTGTCGACAAGCGCCGCGAGTCCCTCCGCGGCGATGTCCGGCAAGTCGCGCGCGAGATGCAGGTGGCCGTCGGCGTTCTCGAGCTCCATGTGCACGACGTCGAGCGTGTCCGGGATCTGGTGCACGGTCGAGGCCACAATCGTCGGGCCGCTCGAGGCGTCGGCAACGTCGATCGTGGCTGCGGCGCAGCCGTCGCCAAAGATCGCGGCCCCGATGATCTTCGCGCGCGTGTCGTCCGGGGTGGCATAGGTGAGCAGTCCGCTCATGCTCTCGGCGGCAACGATCAGCCCTTTGCGCGTCGGGTCGTTTCCGAGCGTCTGACCCATCAGGCGGATCAGTGGTACGGCGCTGGCGCAGCCGACACCGGCGAGGTGATACTTGTCGGTCGCGGGGCTCAGCTCGTAGTGCTCGACGAGGCGGTGGGCAAGTGTCGGCGCGCCGAGAGCGTAAAGCGTCGAAGTGATGATCGTGTCGATCTCGCTGAGGTCGATACCGAGCGCGTCGATTGCGCGGATCGAACGCTCGAGCAGGTCGGCGTCGGCCTTCGCGGTACGCCCCTGGATGGTTTGCGTGCGCGCGAGGTCGAGCTGTGTGAGATGGCGCTGCTTGACGCCGCAGCTCGCGAAGATGCGCTCGGCAAATGGGTCGCCGTCCATGCCGAGCGCGGCGAGCACCTCGTTCTGCGTGTAAGCGCGCGGCGGATCGGCGAACGCGAGCGCGCTGATCTGGGGCTGGCGGGTGTAGCGCGGCGCCGGGCGGCGCGCGGCTGTCGGGCGGCGCACAAAGCGGTTGCGGAATTCGCGGCGGTCGTTGAGATGCGGGAACGGCGCGTCTGGGACCGGTACGCCAAAGAAGTCGCACAGCGGCGCCCAGCCCTCCGCGACGTTGTGCACGAGCAGGCGCTCGGAGGGCACGGTCTGGCGGACCTCGTCGTTGTGGCGCTCAAAGCGTTGCAACGCTTCCTCGCGCTGGGCGAGACTGCCGTCGAGCACCCCCTTCCAGACGGGGCCCTCGAGCATCATCAGTGCGCCGGATGCGGCGGTTTCCGCAGCGGCCAGCTGGTCACCGCCCGCGAGCACGAGCTCACGCGTCGCGCGCAGGCAGCTCGCGTAGCTGCCGTACCAGTCGTCTGGGTCGCGCACGCTCAACACTACGAGGGCGTCGGGGAACTCCGCCATCAGCTCTCGGTAGTGTCGTGCGCCGACCCAGCCGAGCGCGGCATGCCAGTCCGCGAGCGCCGCGCCCCAGCTTCGCGGATCTGCGTCGCTGCGGGCGAGCTCGAGCACGGAGTCGTCCTCTGGCACGCACAGCGGGTGCAGGCAGCGCTCAAAGCCCAGCGTCTCGAGCGCTGACTTCAGCGAGAGCGTGCCGGTACGGGTGTAGCCGGCTCCGACGACCTTCATCACAGCACGAAGTCTAGGAGGCTCGCTACCTGGGCACCACTTCGCGGCCTGGTAACAACTCAGTAACAACTCATTTGGCGCCGCGGGCTGCTAGAACGCGGCGCATGTCAGAGCTCACCTTGATCGGCGCCGGTCTGCCTCGCACCGGCACGCTGACCCAGAAGCTCGCGTTCGAGCGGCTCGGCTTTGGGCCTTGCTACCACTGGGTGGACGTGCTCGCCGACCTCGAGGGCCGCGTGCCGCAGTGGGACCGGGCACTCGACGGCGAGGAGCAGTGGGACGTGATCTTCGACGGCTTCCAATCGACCGTCGACTGGCCAGGCGGCTTTTTCTATGCAGAGCTCGCAAACTCCTACCCCGATGCCAAGGTGGTGCTCAGTGTTCGCGACGGCGAACGCTGGGAGCAGAGCTTCCGCGAGACGATCTGGAACATGTGCTTCGGCGAGACCCTCGTGCGCTACGCCTCAGCGGCACGCGCTCAGATCGACCCACGTTGGGAGAGCTACCTCCACCTTGTCGACCGCATGTTCTGGATCGAGCGGGGAACGTTTGCCTCTGGCTACGCGGAGCCGGCGCAGATGATCGCGGCGATGGAGCGGCACGAGCAGGCCGTCAAGCAGGCGATCCCGAGCGACCGGCTGCTCGTCTGGGATGTCACGGAAGGCTGGGGCCCGCTCTGCGAGTTCCTTGAGGTTGCTGTGCCGGAGGAGCCGCTGCCGCACGCCAACGACCGGGATACCTTCCAAGGTCGCGTGGTCGCCGCCGCGATCGGTGTGCTCAGCGACTGGCAGAAGGCGCGAACCGACACCGCAGGCGGCTGAACTGCCGGATCGAAGCGCGGTGCGCTGATCAGCGGCGCGCGGTGCCGCCGTCCACGGACTCCGGGCAGCCTTTGCGAAGGAGATCGCGGGTCAGATCGAAGCACCGCTCGACCGTTCCTTGCAGCTCGCTCGCGTGGCCCGTGCGACCCTCAAGCGTGGCCTCATGAATCTGGTGACAGACCTGCTCCATTCGTCGTGCGCCAACCGCGCCAGCACTGCCTTTGAGCGCATGAGAAAGCCGCTGCATAGCGGGGTGATCAGCGCGCGCCTCAGCCGCCGCGAGCTGAGCGATCCGCGCCCGCGACTCCTCGATGAAGACTCCGATCAGGTAGCCACGCGATTCGCTGTTGTGGCGGAACACATCGGTCAGCACGGAGTTCTGAAGTAGTGGCGCGGCGGGCGCTGCGGCCGAGTCCGAGCCGTTCTTGCCGTTGGCGGCGTTGAACTCGCGGCCGCTCGCGTCGTAGGCCGGGAGGCGCCGCGCGAGTGCCGCGTCGAGCCTCACCTGGTCGAGCGGCTTAGCGACGTAATCGTCCATGCCGCTGACTGCGCACTGCTCGCGGTCTGACTCGCGTGCCCCCGCAGTCATCCCGATGATCGGCGCGTGTGCCTCCGTGCCCTCCTGCTTGCGGATCGCGCTGGTTGCCTCATAACCGTTTAGCTCGGGCATCTGACAGTCCATGAAGACGGCGCCATAGTTGCCCTTTGCGTGCAACTCGATCGCCTCGCGGCCGTTGCTGGCAACGTCAACCGTGAAGCCCCTCGCCTGGAGCTGGCGCGTCAGTACGAGCTGGCTCACTGGATCGTCATCGGCGATCAGGACGCGAACGCCGCCGCTCGCGTCACCCCCCCCGCCGGACGGCGGCGCCGTGACCGTCGCCCGGCTCGCGCGCTTCGCCGGCACGACCTCGCGCGCTTCGCGAATCCGATCGTCCGGATACGGCGATCTGCCGTCGAGGCCAACCGGAGTCGTGAACCAGAACGTGGTGGCCTCGCGGGGCGCGCTCTGCACGCCGATCTCACCACCCATCAGCTCCACGAGCTGCTTGGAGACGGCCAGGCCGATCGCCACCCGGCGTTCGTCGTGACGGGCGCTCAGCGAGTAAGACGCCAGATCGAAGAGCGCATCGGGGTCGCCGTCGAACGAGCCTTGTGCGACCACCTCGAAGCGCAGCATCAGCTGCTTCGAGCCGGTTATCGTGGCGCCGACGCGGATCTCGAGGCCGCCATCTTCAGCGTAGTCGCGCGCACTGTCGACGATCTTGGTGAGCACGTGACGGAGGCGGTTCCCGTCGCCGGCGACAGCCTGGGGAACGTCAGGCGAGAACGTTGCGCTGACCGTCGCTCCCGCCGTGCCCAACAGGACCTGGGCGGCAGCCCCGATGCTCTCAACTAGGTGGCGCAGCTCGAACGTGCCGACATCAAGCACGAGCGTCCCGGCTTCGAGCATCGAGAAGTCGAGGACGTCGTTGATCACAACCAGCAGCGTTGTCGCCGAGGCCATCGTCGCCGTCGCGTACTCGCGTTGCTCGTCGCTCAGCTCTGTCCCCAGCATCAGCTCGGCCTTGGCCCGCAGCGTCTCGGCAAGCAAATCGTGCGCACGGGCAGGCGGGTCGTCGGCGGCCGTCGTCCCCTCGGACCGCTTCGTGGCGACGTCGCTGGTCATGTCTGTTACCTGCGCCATGTCTGCTGCGACCACCGTTCCTTGGACCCGCTCCCGAATGATCGAAGTCCCGGGGAAGCGGGCGGAGTGGCAATTAGCCCTCCTGCCAGCATCTATCGACGTTGCGCCGCAGCCGCTTGAGTCACCGCTACGACGCTGGCCGCCGATGGGGCTTTGCTTCGGGCCCTTGCCGGCGCTGGGCGAGCAGGCTCGCTGCGGCGAGCTCCGTCGAGGTCGTCAAAACGTGCGTCGCGGACGCCTCCGCGCGCACGCCGCCGACACGCCTCCTCACGGTGCTCATCAGCTGCGCCCCCGTTGCTCCCAGGCCGACCGCTCCGAGGGTGAACAGCAGCGGCGCGAGTCGCAGCGTGTCGCGCGGCTCCGGGCCGAACCAATCGTTGAACAAGACGATCACAACCAGCACGATCCCCGGGACGACGACCGCCCAGCGACGGCGGAAGAGCCACAGCGCGAGCAGGACGCCGAGCCAGGCCGCTGCCACATAGGCCAGGTCGAGCGCCTGCGCCGCAGCCGCGGGAGCAAGTTGCGTGCCGTTGCCGCCGCTCCATGGCGCCGCCCACATGCTCCACAGCTTGCGCGCGAGCAGCCCTGCGAAGGCGAGCGGCCTGCCGAGCATGTATCTGCGCAGGTTCGAGAGCACCGCCGCCGTCACGGCCTGGCTGCGAGTGTCGCCCGGATGCTCGGCGGCAATCAGTCGGAACATCGGCGCCGCGTCCCCGGGTGGGCTGTTGCACTCACGCGGGAAGCGCGCACAGACGGCGGCCTTGAAGGCGGCGACCGTCTGAAACTGAGCACCGTCTCCGGGGAGGTAGGTACCGATGAACAGCGAGTCGGTGCCGCCGGTGGTGATCGCGACGAGCCCGTGCTCTTCCGCCGACGCGAATGCGACCCACGGCGCGAGCGTCACGAGCGCGGCAGCAAGGTAGATTGCGCCGCGGCGCAGCGATCGCTGGCGCTCGCCGCGGCGCGCCAGCGCCAGCGCGATCACCAACACCAGGAG
>DATAJI010000181.1:0-6024 GCA_036262195.1 Solirubrobacteraceae bacterium | reverse complement strand
TCGTAGGAGACGATGATCAGGGTCATGCCGCGATGCGCGCGGAGCTCGGCGAGGAGATCGAGGATCCGCTGTGAGGTGGTCGAGTCGACGGCACCGGTCGGCTCGTCGGCGAGCAGCAGTCGGGGCTCGTTGGCGAGTGCGCGGGCGAGCGCTACGCGCTGGCGCTCGCCGCCCGAGAGCTCGGCGGGCAGGTGCTCGGCACGGTCGGCCAAGCCAACCTCGGCGAGCAGCGCGAGCGCGCGCTGGTGGCGCTCGGAGCGGCGCATGCCGGCACCGATCAGCGCGACCTCGATGTTTGCGCTGGCGCTGAGGTTGGCGAGCAGGAAGTGTTGCTGGAAGACAAAGCCGACCAGCTCGCGACGGTGGCGTGGCGCTCCCGGCTCACGCCAGACCTCGCGTCCGTCGATCAGGACGCGGCCGCTGGAAGGTTGATCGAGTCCGCCGATCAGGTTGAGCAGCGTGCTCTTGCCCGACCCCGAGCGCCCGGTGATCGCGAGCATCTCGCCGGGATCAGCCTGCAACGTCGCGTCAGCGAGGGCCTGCACCGAGCCATATCGCCGGCTGACGTGCTCGACGACGACCGCGGCGCCGTTCGTTGCTCTCCCATCCGGCGGGCGCGCCGCCGGCGCCACGCTGGCACGGCTCATCTGGCGCCGGGCCTGAGTGCCCAGTCGAGCTTCACGATATGGCCGGCGTCCTCGATCACGACCTGGAGCGTCAACGGTTCGTCCTTTGAGTCGGGCGGAAAGACGAGCTTGTCGCTGAACTGCCCGAGGAACGTGAAGTGCTTGTTGCTTCGCGGGTACTGCGTCGAGACGACGGTGTAGCTGAACAGGAACTGGTACTCGGCGCTTGCGCGCGCCGGCTTGCCATTCAGTGTCGCGCTCACCTCGAGCGGCCATTTCGCGTTGATCCGCGGGTAGTGGGTGCTCGGCACCATCGTTGCGAGCAGCGGCCCCGAGCTGGCGCCGCAGCGCTGGCCGGCCAGCGCCGCCTTGCTCGTGCACGAGACCGTCCGCGTTGCCTCGGCCGAGCCAGCAAGCGCCAGGTACGCCGTCGCGCGCGCTGCGCATGCCAGTGCGGCGGACCGCCGCATCGCTTTCTCCTTGACCAACGGCACGGTCAGGGCTCGATGATAGCCCTCACGAATCGGCCGCTTCGGCGGCCGCCTCAGCGCCCTCGAGACGGCGCTCGAGGAGATCGAGCCCGCGGTCCCAGAAGCCGGGGTCGCTGAGGTCGACACCGACGATCGCGCCGAGATCCTCCGGGCTGCGCGAGCTGCCGCTCGCCAGCAGCTCGACGTAGCGCTCTTCGAACGCCGGGCCCTCGTCGAGGTAGCGCTCATAGACCGACAGGGCGAGCAGCTGGCCGTAGGCGTAGGCGTAGACGTAGCCGGGGCTGCCGATGAAATGAGGAATGTAGGACCACCAGCTGTGGTAGCCGTCGGTGAGCGCGACCGAGTCGCCGAGCAGCTCGCCCTGGCTCTCTGCCCAGAGCTCGCCGAGGCGAGCGACCGACAGCTCGCCGGAGTCGCGACGCTCGTTGTGGACGAGATCCTCGAAGCCATTCATCGCGACCTGTCGGAAGACCGTCGCGATCGCGTCCTCGATGTTCTCGCCGAGCAGCGCGAGGCGTGCGGCGGGGGTCGGTGATGCGTCGAGCAGGCGCTCGAAAGTCAGCGTCTCGCCGAACACCGACGCGGTCTCGGCGAGCGTCAGCGGCGTGTCCTGGTGGAAGATGCCCTGTCTCGCAGCCAGCGCGAAGTGGACGCCGTGGCCGAGCTCGTGCGCGAGCGTCAGCACATCGCGCCGCCGGCTCGTGTAGTTGAGCATCACGTACGGGTGCACGGAAGGCACCGTGCCGCTGCAGAACGCGCCGCCACGCTTGCCCGGAGTTGGCGGGGCGTCGATCCAGTCCTCGGTGAAGAACCGCTCGACGATGCCCCCGAGCGTCGGGGAGAAGCCGCCGTAGACCTCCTGGACGAGCTCGCGCGCTTCCGCCCAGGGGACCTCGAGCGCGTCGCTTTCGAGTGGTGCGATCCGGTCGTAGTCGGCGAGCCGTTCGAGGCCGAGGAGCTTCGCCTTCAGCCGGTACCAGCGACGCGGAAGCTCGTAGCGCGCGCGCACGGCCGCGATCAGTGCCGCCACCGACTCGTCGCTTGCCTCGTTTGAGAGGTTGCGCGCTGCCAGCCAGTTCGGGAAGGAGCGCAGCCGGTCGTCGGTCGCCTTGTCGACGAGTAGGGCATTGAAGATCGAGGCGCGTGTGCGTAGTCCCGGCTCGAGCGCCAGGGTGATCGCCTCGGCCGTCGTCCGCCGGATGTCGCGGGACGGTGAATGGAGGCGGCTCAGCGCGACATCGAGCGTCGCCGGCTCCTCGAGCGCCACCTCGATCGCGCTGGTCTGCTCGTCGAACAGCCGCGTCCACGCGGCGCGCGCGGTGATCGCCTTCTCGGCGAGGATCAGCTCCTCTGGCTCGCTCAGCAGGTGCGGGCGATAACTGCGCAGGTTCTCCAGGTGATGGCGGCAGAAGTCCAGGTCGTCGCTGCACAGCAACTCCTCCGCGCGGGCATCGTCGAGCGCGGTCCACTCCAGCTCGAAGAACAGCAACAGCGTCTCGAGCTTAGTGCCGCGCTCCTGCACGCTCTGCAACAGGGCGCCGCGCTGAGGGTCCGCGGTGTCGGTCGAGAAGCGCAGGCCGGCGTAGGAGCCTGCGCGACCGACCAGGTCGTTGATCGCTGCGAGCTCCTCCATCAGTGCCCGCAGACCGTCGCCGCCGATCGTTTTGAGCGCACCGCGGTAGCGGCCGGCGAACGCTTCGGCGCGTTCGAGCGCCTCGTCGAGCAGCGTGCCGACGCGCTCCTCGCCCTCGCCATCGAGCAGGTCGGCGAGGTTCCAGTGAACGTCCTCGTGCGAGATGGCGCCGCTCATGTCAGAGCCCAGCATAAAGACGGCGCCAAGCCGGCATTCGCGCCGCGGTTCCGTCCGAGCGCATTGCTCTGATGTGCGCGGTGCAACCACGGCACTGGGAGGTGGCGATGGCGGTCATACCGACGACGGCGACGGCGAGCGAGCAGGCAAGGGCGCAGGGCTTCGTAGAGTTGGGCTTCGACACGACGCAGGCACTGATGCTCGCGGCAACGCGTGATGCCGGCGAGCACGTCGAGCTCGAGACGGTGCGGCAACTGCTGGACAGCGGCTGCCCGCACGACCTCGCATTGCGGATCGTGGTCTAGGCTCCCGCGCTCACGGCGCTCAGGACCGACGCGCTTCCCAGGAGAAGCCGCGGACTGCGAGAACGACGCCGACCAGCGCCCAGAATCCGATCACGGCGAGCGCCGTGAGGTGGTGGTTGATGTCGCCGTGCCCGGCGACAAAGCCACCTGTGAGGCCATTGATCAGCGGCTCGAGCGGCAGCGCCTGTGCGATGTCGCGCAGGAAGCCGGGGACGTGCTTCACATCGAAGAAGACGCCGGAGACAAGGATCACCGGGACGAATACGCCGTTGATGACCGCGGGCGCCGACTCGAAGCTCGGGATCGCGTACGACAGGGACGCCCCGAGCAGCGCGAACGCGGCGACGCCGGCGACCACGAAGACGACCAGCGTCAGCGGCTGCGGCGGCCAGCCGAGGTTGAAGAAAAGCCGCCCCGCGACGACGACGATCGCGATCTGGATCGCGGTGTTCGTGATCGCGTTCAGCGCCAGGCCGCCGAGGTAGACGCCGCTCGGCAGCGGCGTGCCGCGAATCCGCTTCAGCACGCCCTGCTCGCGCATGAACGTGAGGTTGTAAGCGAGCGCCGTGAATGTCGTTGACATCACGCTCATGCCGGCGATGCCGGGGACGATCACGTCGAGCTCGTTCTGGTGGCCGCTGACGATCGCCCCGAACAGTGCGAGGAAGATCAACGGCAGCAGGAAGTTGAAGAACGCGGCGCTACGGTTGCGCCAGAACATCCGCCGCTCGAAGCGATACTGGCGCCACAGCGCCGCCGCGTTGCTAGGCATCGGCGGTCAGCTCCAGGTAGATGTCCTCGAGGCTCGGCCGCGTGACCGACAGCGATCGCAACTGCTCGCCGCGCGCGAGCGCGGCGCCAGTCAGCTCGTGGAGCAGGCGCGTCGGGTCATCGGTCTCGACGACGGTGGCCTCGCCGTCGCCGTTCGCGTAGGCGACGCGGTAGCGCGAGCCGCGGCCGACCCCGAGCTCACTCGGCGAGCCCTCGGCGAGGATCCGTCCGCCCTTGACGATCGCGACGCGGTCGGCGAGCTCCTGCGCCTCGTCGAGGTAGTGCGTCGTTAGCAGCACCGTCTTGCCGAGCTCGCGCAGCGAGCGGATCGTCTGCCAGGCGCCACGGCGCGCCGCGGGGTCAAAGCCGGTCGTCGGCTCGTCGAGGAAGATCAGCTCGGGGTCGCCGATCAGCGCGAGCGCGAGGTCGAGCCGGCGACGCTGACCGCCGGACAGCGTGCGGGCGCGGGCGTCGCGCTTCTCGCCCAGGCCAGTGAGCTCGATAACCTCGTCGACGTCGCGCGGGTGCGGGTAGAAGTGCGCGAAGTGGCTGATCGATTCGGCGACGCTGGCGTAGTTGTAGATGCCGCTGCTCTGGAGGACGATCCCGACCCGCGCGCGCAGCTCGCGCGGGCGATCGCCGGGGTCGAAGCCGAGGACGCTGACGTGCCCGGAGCTGCGCTCACGGTAGCCCTCGAGGATCTCGACGGTGCTCGTCTTGCCGGCGCCGTTCGGCCCAAGCAGCCCGTATATCTCGCCCCGCCGAACCGTGAACTCGATTCCCCGCACGGCCTCGAGCTCTCCGTAGCTCTTGCGTAGGTCACGGACCTCGATCGCCGGCTCCACGCTCGCCACGCGGCCATCATCCCAAGATCAGCCCAAACGAAGCCGCCGCGCACTCGACGAGCGGCTAGTGCACAAGCTCAAGCGCCCGAGCCACCACGAACAGCCAAGTCCGGCACACCAAGACGCTAGAACAGGGCCGCCCTAGCCGGCACGCGCTCGCTTGGCCCGCGGTGGTGTAACGGGCGCAAAGCGGCCGTTACCAGCCACCGCGCCAATCTGCGCTCCGCTCCCGCGCCTTACGCGCGTCGTCGCGGGCGTGCTTGCGCTTCTCGAGGTGCGCCTGAAGCAGGCTCGCAAACCCGATGAACAGCGGGAAGAAGATGATCAGGATGAAGCCGGCCCAGGTGACGTCCGCGTCACTCGTCTCGTTGAGCAGGCCTTCGCCGCCGACGGCGAAGGCCGCTGGAGTGATGACCATCAGGGCGACGATGGTGGCAACGGTGGCGAGGATCAGGCGCCGCATCGCGCGCATCGTATCGGAGCGAACCGGCGGCGCATACCATCAGAGCTATGGCCGTTTGCATCGCCTCCAACCTCGCGAAGGACATCGGCGGAACGCCGCTGCTGCGCGGCGTCTCGTTCAAGCTGGAGGCGCGCGAGCGAATGACGATCGCGGGGCGCAACGGCGCGGGGAAGACGACGCTCCTGCGCATGCTCGCGAGCGAGGAGTCACTCGACGGCGGGGAGCTCAGCTTTGCGAAGGGCGTGCGCGTGGCGCTTCACGATCAGCGACCGCCACGCGACCGCAAGCGCTCGGTGGAGCAGTATCTGCTGTCTGGTTGCGCGGCCGAGCTCGCGATCGAGGCGCGCCTCGCGCGCTTGGAGGCGGCGATGGCCTCTGGCTCGAGCGACCAGGCGACGCTCGAGCGCTACTCGGTCGCCCAGGCCGAGCTGGAGCACCACGGCGGCTACCTCTGGCGTAGTCGCGCGTGGGAGGTGGCGCGTGGCCTCGGCTTCTCGGAAGCCGACCTCGCTCGGGACCTGGGAACGCTTTCGGGTGGCGAGCTGACGCGTGCGTCGCTGGCGCGGGCGCTCGCAACGCGACCCGACCTGCTGCTGCTCGATGAGCCGACGAACCACCTCGACATCGAATCCCGCGAAGCCCTCGAGGACGCGCTACAGGCGTTCGACGGAGCCGTGTTGCTGGTCACCCACGACCGTGCGCTTCTGGATGCG
>DATAJI010000180.1:0-10511 GCA_036262195.1 Solirubrobacteraceae bacterium | reverse complement strand
GTCCTGACCCGTCACGGAGGGGTCCCACTGGCGAGCTCCGACGTGTTCGTGAATGTCGTCGGTGGTGTTCGCGTGGACGAGCCGGGCGCCGATCTCGCTGTTGCGCTGGCGGTCGCGAGCGCTGCGCGCGGCACGCCGCTTGGACCGTCAGCTGCCAGCGCGCCGTTGGCTGCGTTTGGCGAGCTGGGGCTGACCGGAGAGCTGCGCTGGGTCGGTCACCCCGAGCGACGCCTCGCCGAGGCGCGCAAGTTCGGTCTCGAGACGGTTATTGCTCCGCCTGGAAGCGATGGCAATGAGGCGGCGACGCTGCGGGAGGCACTGACGGCGGCGCTGCCGCAAGTGGCGGATCGCCAGCGCCCCCGCGTCGCTGCCTGACGGCTCGGCGCGGGCGCTCGCCGATCGAGCACTCGGCGCTAGCTGTCGGCCGGTCGTTGATTCTGAGCAGCGCGTCGGGCGGCCAAGCGCTCGTCCGCCGGCGACTACGCCGCGGTGGCGCGGTTGCAGCGCCGCCAGCCGGCCAGTAAGCGGCAGCTAAATCCCGCTAGAATGGGTCGGCGATGGCAGCGACTCGATCCGATGACGTAGGCGATATCGAGCCGCTGACAGAGCCAAGGCTCGTCAAGGCGCTCGAGATGGTCGCGCCCGGGACAGCCTTACGCGAGGGGATCGATCACATCGTTGACGCTCGCAGCGGCGGGCTGCTGCTGATCGGGGAGCTCGATGAGCTCTCCTTCCTCTACTCCGGCGGGGTCAAGCTCGACATCGACTACACGCCGGGAATGCTTTACCAGCTCGCGAAGATGGACGGAGCGATCACGCTCAACGCAAACGCGACAAAGATCGCGATGGCAAACGTCCAGCTGATGCCCGATCCGACGATCCTCTCGCTCGAGACCGGCACGCGTCACCGCACTGCCGAGCGCGTCGCCAAGCAGACCGACGCGCTGGTGATCGCGATCTCGCAGCGACGCGAGGTGATCTCGCTTTACCTCGACGGTGTCAAGTACGTGCTGGAGGACATCCCCGCCGTCCTTGCCAAGGCGAATCAGGCACTCGCGACGCTCGACAAGTACCGGGCCCGCCTCGACCAGGTTTCGACGCGACTGACGGCGCTCGAGTTCGAAGGTGGCGGCACGCTCCACGACGTGCTGACGGTGCTCCAGCGTGCGGAGCTCGTCGCTCGCATGGCAGTTGAGATCGAGCGGCATATCGTCGAGCTCGGCAACGAGGGACGGCTGATCGAGATGCATCTCGAGGACACGATGGTCGGCACAGCTGCTGAGAAGGCAGCGCTCGTGCGCGACCACATCGCCTCTGGGACCGACGAGCAGTTCGCCTCGGTGCTCGAGCAGATCGGCCGCCTCGGCCACCACGACCTTCTTGACTTTGGCCAGCTTGCGGAGCTGCTCGGCTACGGCCGCAAGCTCAACACGCTGGACTATCCGGTGACACCGCGCGGTTACAGGATCCTCGGTCGGATACCGCGTCTGCCGAAGCTGGTCGTCGCAAGCATCGTGCAGGCCTTCGGCAGCCTCGATGAGCTGCTCGCTGCAAGTGACACCGAGCTCGAAAGCGTGGAGGGCGTTGGGGAGATCCGCGCGAAGGACATCCGCGAGGGCCTTCGCCGGTTGCAGGAGATCAACCTCGTGGATCGCTACTTGCAAACGTGACGTGCCGCCGCTGTGAGCGGCCGCGCAATCAAGGAGGACACCATTTCCGGAACAGCTGCACCAGACCTGCTCGAGGACGAGTTCGATCCGGAGGCCGAAGTCGATGTCGACGTCGAAGCCGACGTTGACGGTGACATCGACGCTGAAGATGATGGCGACATCGACGCGGACGTCGACGTCGACGTCGAGATCGAGGTCGAGTACATCGAGTTCGAACTCGGCGACAATGTCGTCTATCCGCACCACGGCGCCGGCAAGGTTTGCGCGAAGGAGATCAAGGAGATCTTCGGCGAGCGGCGCGAATACCTCACGATCAAGATCCTCCACAACGACATGACAGTGATGGTGCCGACAGAGAATGCGGCGATCGCCGGACTGCGTCGCGTGATCGACGAGGAGACGGTTCAGAAAGTGCTCGACGTGCTCCGTGACGACGTCTCGGACATGCCGAAGAACTGGAATCGTCGTTTCAAGCACAACCGCGACAAGATCAAGACCGGCGACATCTATGAGCTGTCCGAGGTGGTCCGCAACCTCGCGCTGCGCGAGAACGAGAAGGGCCTGTCAAGTGGCGAGAAGCAGATGTACACGCGGGCCAAGAAGATCCTCGCCTCGGAGCTGATGTACGCGCTCGACAAGAGCGAGGAAGAGGCCGAGGCCTACCTCGACGAGCTGCTGTCGCGCTCGAGCGACGCCGGGACTCTGGCGAGTAGCCGGTAGCGGTTGAAGATGGCAGTCGCGCTCGTCGTGGCTGCCGGCCAGGGCGAACGCCTCGGGTCGGGCGGGCCCAAGGCGTTCGTCCAGCTGAACGGCAAAGCGATGTTCGAATGGAGCATTGCCGCGCTGTGCTCGATTCCGCGCATCGAGCAGATCGTCCTAGCCTTGCCGCCGGGGGAGACGGCGCCGGCCGGCTGCATCGGCGTCACCGGAGGACTGACGCGCAACGAATCGGTCCAGGCCGCATTCGCGGCTGCTAGGAGCGACCTCGAGCCGGTGCTCATTCACGACGCTGCGCGACCACTCGTTACCGCTGCGCTGATCGAGCAGGTGCTCGCTGGGCTCGACGGCGTCGACTGCGCGATCGCCGCATCGCCCGTGACGGACACCACAAAGGAGTGCGACGACGAGCATCTCGTCCTGCGAACCCTTGACCGCAGTCGCCTCTGGAGCGTCCAGACCCCTCAGGTGTTTACCCGTGCCGCGCTCCAGCGAGCGCTCGCCCATTCGCCGCCCGCCGAGGTCGCGCGAGCGACCGACGAAGCGACGCTCGTCGAGCGCTCCGGCGGCATGGTTCGCGTCGTCCCGGCACCGGCCGAGAACCTGAAGGTAACCACGCCGCTTGATCTGAGCCTGGCCGAGCTGCTGCTCAGCCGGCGAGTTGATTGAATCGGCGCGTGCTAACCGATTACCACGTCCACCTGCGCCGCGACGACAGCGCCTGCACCGCTGCCGAGTACTTCACCGAAGAAAACGCGGAGCGCTACCGTGCCGCCGCCGATGCAGCCGGCATCAGCGAGCTCGGCGTCTCCGAGCACATCCATCGCTTTCAGCAGGCGCTTGCGATCTGGGACCATCCGTTCTGGCAGCGCTACGCCGTCGATGACATCGACGACTACTGCGAGTTCGTGCGCCAACGGACAGACCTCCGCCTCGGGCTCGAGGTCGACTTCGTCCCCGGTCGCGAGGATCGCACGCAGAACCTGATCGACCGCCTGGAGCTCGACTACGTGGTCGGCTCGGTTCACTTCCTCGGCGATCGCGCCGTCGACGACACGGCCTATGACGTCTGGGAGAGCGGGCGATCGGCCGAGGAGGTCTGGCGGCGCTACTTCGAGACGCTGGCGGAGGCCGTAGCGAGTGGCATCTTCGACATCATCGCCCACCCTGACCTGGTCAAGGTGTGGGGCGCCACGCGGCCGTTGCCGGCTGGTGACCTACGCCGCTACTACGAGCCGGCGATTGCCGCGATCGCCGAGTCTGACGTGGCGGTCGAGGTGTCGACGGCCGGCCTGCGCAAGCCGACGTCTGAGATCTATCCCGCGCAGGCGTTCCTCGCGGAGTGTCTCGAGGCGGATGCGCCGATTGCGCTCTCGAGCGATGCCCACGTTCCCGAGGACATCGGCTTCCACTATGACATCGCGATCGAGCTTCTCGACTCGCTCGGCGTCAGCGAGCTCGCTGTCTTCGAGCGACGTACCCGCCGGCTCGAGCCGATCGGAACCACCACTTGAGCACGCGGAGCGGCATCGGCTATGACTCCCATCGCCTCGTCGAGGGGCGACGCTTGATCCTCGGCGGCGTCGAGATCGCCGCGGACCGTGGCCTCGACGGGCATTCGGACGCCGACGTTCTGAGCCACGCGGTCATCGACGCGCTGCTGGGCGCCGCTGGCCTCGGCGACATCGGCCAGCATTTCCCAGACAGCGACGAGCGCTATCGCGACGCCGACTCGCTCGTCCTGCTGAGCGAGGCGCTCGCCAGCGTCCGCGCGGCCGGCTTTGAGCTCGTCCACGTCGATGCGACGGTCGTGATGGAGCGGCCAAAGCTCGGCACTGCTCGCCAGGCGATCCGTGACGGCCTGGCCGAGGTGCTTGGTCTCGCAGCTACCAACGTGAACATCAAGGCCACGACCGGCGAAGGCATCGGATTCGTCGGTCGCGGCGAGGGGGTTGTCGCACTCGCCATAGCGACGTTGGCGCAGCGCGCCGGTGGCTGAGCTGCGTCTCTACGACACGCTCGCCCGCGAGGTGCGCCGGTTCGAGCCACGCGAGCCGGGGCGCGTCGGCATCTACGCCTGCGGGCCAACCGTCTATAGCCGCGTCCACATCGGCAACGCCCGACCGTTCGTCGTCTTCAGCCTGTTGAAGCGCTTTTTCGAGCACGACGGCCTCGATGTGACGCTCGTCATCAACGTGACCGACGTCAACGACAAGATTTATGCGGCGGCTGCCGCCGCCGGGCGGTCGAGCGTCGAGCTTGCCGGCGAGATGACGGCGGACTACATCGCCGACACTGATCGGCTCGAACTCGGACGCCCCGATCACGAGCCGCTGGCGAGCGAATCGATCGAGGCGATCGTCGACTACATCGCCGCGCTGATTGCGAGCGGAAACGCCTACGACGCTTCGGGGGATGTCTACTTCCGCGTTCGCAGCGATCCGCGCTATGGCGTGCTGTCGCGGCGCGGGGTCGACCAGATGGATCAAGGCGAGGAAGTGGAGGGCGTCGCCCGCAAGGAGGATCCGCTCGACTTCGCGCTGTGGAAGACGGCGAAGACGGACGAGGACAGCTCTTGGCAGGCGCCCTGGGGGCGCGGTCGACCAGGCTGGCACATCGAGTGCTCGGCGATGGCCGAGTCGCTGCTCGGTGCCGGCTTTGACATTCATGGCGGAGGCCTCGATCTGCTGTTTCCCCATCACGAGAACGAGGCTGCTCAAACGCGCTGCGCTCGCGGCACCGAACTCGCCCGGTTCTGGGTGCACAACGGGATGCTCGAGCTCGCCACCGAAAAGATGTCGAAGTCGCAGGGCAACATCGCGCCACTGCACGAGGTGCTCGACCGGTTCGGCCGCGACGCGGTGGTTCTGTACTTCTGCGGTGCTCACTACCGCCAGCCGATCGACTTCGCCGACGAGCCGCTTGAGCAGGCGCGCGCCGGCGTCAGTCGCCTACGCGAAGTCGGGCGCCGGCTCGTCGATGGCCCGTCGCCGGTCGAGCTCGCACCGTTGCGCGAGCGCTTCTTCGCGAGCCTCGCCGAGGACTTCAACACCGCTGCTGCGCTCGCGGCGATGTGGGAGTGGGTACGCGAGGCAAACCGTCGCGGGACGGCGGTCGGTAATGCCGACCTGCAGGAGATGCTCGACGTCATTGGCCTCGCCAACCTCCTCGAAGCGACGGATGACACGCCGCCGCCGGAGGTCGCAGAGCTCGCTGCGGCCCGCCAGCGCGCCCGGGAGGTGGGAGACTTCGCCCGCGCCGATGAGTTGCGCGCACGGATCCTCGCGGCCGGCTGGATTGTGCGCGACGACCCCGGCGGCTACTCGCTGGTCCCGCTCGATGGCTGAGCAGGCCTCCGCGTGATCGTCTACGGGCGAAACGCGGTCCGCGAGGCGCTCCGCGGTCGCCGTGCGGCGAGCGTCTCCGAGGTCCTCGCCAGCGAATCCGCGGCCCGCGAGACGTGGTTGAGCGGCGTGTCAGTGCGTCGCACTTCGGCCGCTGCGATCGAGCAGGCCTGCGGCTCGGTCGAGCACCAAGGGGTCTGCGCGACTCTTGGCGACTTCCCCTACTCGGAGTCGAGCGAGCTGCTCGAATCAAACTGCTTCGTGCTCGCGCTCGACGAGGTGCAGGACCCGCAGAACCTTGGGGCGCTCTGTCGCACCGCCGAGTGCGTAGGCGTCAGCGGTGTCGTCATCTGCGAGCGCCGCGCCGTGGCGGTCACTGCCGCCGTCTGTCGTGCGTCAGCCGGCGCGGTTGAGCACCTGCGAATCGCGCGCGCGCGAAATCTCGCGGACTTCCTCGCCGACGCGAAGCGTGATGGCTGCTGGTGCTACGGCGCGGCCGTAGACGAGCGTGCCGTTCCCTACGATCAGCCCGACTATTCCGGCAGCGTCGTGCTTGTGCTCGGCGCCGAGGGCCACGGGCTGCGACCCCGGGTTGCGGCGAGCTGCGATGCGCTGATCACGCTGCCACTGCACGGCCGGGTCGGGTCGCTGAACGTCAACGCCGCTGGGGCTGCCCTGATGTACCAGATGTTGCAGCGACGGCGCGCCCTTGACAGAGCTCCATAACTACGGCTAGTCTTCGCCGCAGATCAGCCTTAACCTGAGGTTTAGGTTGCTCATCATGAACTGCAGCTGACGCCAGGGGAGGCGCGCGTCACTGAGCCCCTAATCCTGCCTGCAAATGGGCAGAAAGGACAACGCTCGTGGCCCTGACCTCCCGTCACTTTGAGGCTCAACCTAAGGTTGAGGATGGATTCCTAATCGCGCTCGCCAAGCAGGGCGATCCAACCGCGTATCACCGGCTCGTCAAGCGCTACCAGGGCTTCGTGCGGCTCAAGGCCTCCTCGTACTTTCTCGCTGGCGGCGACTCCGACGATCTGATCCAGGAAGGACTGATCGGTCTATATAAGGCGATCCGCGACTTCCGCAGCGACCGCGAGTCGAGCTTCCGCAACTTCGCCGAGCTCTGCATCACGCGCCAGATCATCACCGCCGTCAAGACGGCAACGCGCAACAAGCACACGCCGCTGAATCACTACGTGTCCTTCACCGGACCGGTGGGCGCCTCCGGCGACGACGACGCCCCGACGCTCGACGAGCAGATCGCCGGGCCGGCCGTGAACGATCCCGCTAGCCGCGTAGTGTCGACCGAGGAGCTCCGCTCGCTCGTCGGTTGCCTCTCGACCGCGCTCTCCCCGCTCGAGTCGAGCGTCCTCTCCCTTTACCTCGACGGTCGCTCCTACGAAGAGATCGGCGGCCGCCTCGGCTGTGACACGAAGACGGTTGACAACGCACTTCAGCGCGTCAAGCGCAAGGTCGGTGCACATCTCTGCGAGCGGGCGATCCCGGCCTGAGGCTCTGAAGCATCAGACGCCGAGAGCGGTGAGGACGCGCTCGAGAGCGCTCTGGTCCTGAGCGCGCGGCACGCCGAGCATGATCGGCTGCGGCGCAGCCCAGTTTTCAAGCGCGAGATCGAAGGCAGCCACCGGCACCGCCGATGCCTCAGCAAGATCGCGAACGCGACGCTCCAGAACCAGCCGGTCGCCGATCCCGAAGACTCGCTTCGCGGCGCGACTAACCGAATCGTCCTCGGTCAACAGCAGGCTCGGGGCTCTAAGCGGGTAGCGCTCGAGCGTGCCGAGCGTGGCGAGCAGGTCGTAGCGTGCCCGCCGGTCGAGCCCCGGCAGCGACAACCGTCCGAACACCCGCTCGAAGCGCTGCGCTTCGCTCCACGACGGATCGGCGAGGATCGCGCTGGCCTGCGAGCCGGAGCGCTTTGCCCACCGCCGGTATGCGATCAGAGCGCTGTCCCCGCGCGCTTCGTCGTGTGCGCTACGGGGACCGAGCGCTGCGCCGATGAGATCCGGCAGCTCGCCGCTGCGCCAGCTCGTTCGAACCTCGCGCAGCGTTGCAAACGGGTCGTCCGGTGGCTCCAACGGGCCGAGGTAGGCGATCAGCAGCGCGAGCCAGCTTGCCTCCTCGAGATCCGATTCGCTCGCCACCTCCGCGTAGAGACCCGGCGGCTCCTCCGCGAGCGTCGTGAGCCGCGCGCTCGCGTGTGCCAGCTCCTCGGCGAGACGCCGCGCATCGGCGCTCGAGCGCAGCCCGGGCGCGACCACCGTACGAAAGCCGTCGTCCGCCGAGCGTGTCTCGTGACGGATCGTCATCTGACCGCCTCGCCCGCCGGCCGGCGCCCGCCGGCGGCTGGCGGGCGAGGCGTCGCGTGAGCGGTCCTTCCGCTCGGCCTGCCGGCTCGCTCCGCGCTCTGCCACTTCAACGCCCGCGCGGCAGATCGGGCAGGACTCGGTCAATGTGCCGTGCCGGCAGAACGTAGCCATCCCCTCGGAGTCTAGGTGTGGTGGCGTATCGCTGAGCGAGCGAGCTAGGGGCACGCCCCTAGCGGGGCTAGCCCCTTTGGCAGTCGGCCGTGGCGTGCGTTAGCGTGGGCGCATCATCGAGCCCCGGCGACATACCCGCGTCTTGGTCGCCGGATTGACCGTGGTGGCTTTATCCGGCTGCGCTGCTGATGCGATCTCGCAGACGAAGGGCGGGCTCGCGGACTCGGCCTCGCAGACGAATGGCGCGGTGGCATGCGGCGCGGCGACCGCGAGCACCGTGGTCGCGGCCGACGAGCGGGCTACAAAGGTCATCTATCACGGGGAGAGCCACGGTTGGGAGGTCAGCGCGGATTCGGCGCACGTCACGGGCGCCGCCGATCTCTCCTTAGCGGTCGCTGATGGCGACGCGACGGCAGCGCTCGCCGCAGTCACGCGGATCGTTTTCCATCGGCACTGGCACATCGTTCGGCTGCGCGTGCTGTCGCGCTCCGGCCAGCTGCTGGCTGATGTCGGCGGGCCATACATCATGGCCCCTGTCAGGGGCAGCCTCACCTATCGAGGCGCCGCCGTCGGCAGCTACGTAATGAGCGTGCAGGACGACGTCGGCTACGAGAAGCTCGTGACGCGCTTCACTCATCTGCCAATTGAGCTGTATCGCGATGGGCAGCCGCTACTCGGGAGAGACTGGCCACGCCCGCAGCTGCCGGTGTCGCCGCCGACAGACGGCACGACGCTCACCGTCCGGGGAGCCGTGTCTCAGACAGCCTCGTTCCTCGTCAAGCAGTTTCCGAGCGGGACCGCGCGTGCCGTTCTTGCGATCCCAAAGCCGAACGCCGCGCTCGCCGGTCAGAGTTGCGCGCTTGTCGGCGTCGCGGTATTTGGGCAGATCGCCACCGACACGGCCGAGTTGTTCGACCTCCCGCGCTCGTTCAAGTCCTCCGTTCCGGTCGATCAGGAATACCGCCTGTTCGTCGCCGCGGAAGGCGGACTCGGTCCTAAGTACGTCTTCGTTCGCAGCGGCACGGTTCAGATCGCCGGCTCGTTCGCCAACGGACCGATCGACATACCGTCAAGTGGCAGCTTCACGTTCGATGGGAAAGCCTGGAACGTCTTCTCGTTCGCGCCAGTGCCACCAGCGCGGATTTACCTGCTCTTCCCAGTCGGTGGTGCCGCCGCGCCCGTTCCGAGCGGCACGAGCGGCACGAGCGGCACGACGCAATGAGTGCACGGGCTCCCCTCCTGAGCCACGGCCATCACCCCACCCGGCGCGATGCCTACACAGATCCGGTGACTCCTACCGATCGGAAGGGCTAACGCGTGAGCAGCGCACCCGATCGTGATGCCGACATTCGGGCTCAGGTCCAGCAGCACTGGGAGGCCTCCGAACGCGGGGACGGCGACGCTGAGCACGCGATCTACGCAGCCGACGCGATCCTCGACTACCCGCAGTCCGGCGAGCGCTTCCGAGGTCGGTCAAGGATCCAAGAGCAACGCGCCGGGCATCCGGCCGAACGCCACTTCACCGTCCGGCGGATCTTGGGCGGCGGCGACCTTTGGGTGAGCGAGTGCGTGATTACCTATGACGGCGTGCCCACATATTCGCTCAGCGTCATGGAGATCACTGACGGTCTCGTGACGCACGAGACGCAGTATTTCGCCGATCCGTTCCCCGCGCCTCCCGGGCGCGCTGCGCTAGCTGAGCTGATTCCAGCTCGCGAGCAATAAGTCGATGCGCCAACTCGTCAGTTGCGGTAGGCGCGTCCGCGCGGCAGGACATGCAGCACGTGGATGACACGGGAGCTGTGGCGCTGTAAGCGGAGGCGCCAGTCCCCTACGCGCAAACGCCACTCGTTCTCCACGTCGTCGAGTCGCCGATGAGACGATCGAGGGTGGCGATGATGCGCCTCTGGATCGGCCGGTCGAGGCGCTGGAGCCGCGTCTCGCACGACCCCTAAAGACCCAGCCGGCGCCCGCGTTGCTCAAGCGAACTCTCGGCAGATCTCATCAGCCGAGATGACTTCACCGCGAGCAATCTGCTCGCGCGCCTCGCGCAGCCCGCCCTCCTTCTCAGGCGTCGTTGGCTCGTCATCGACCGGCGTGTTCCCACGGCGCGGCCCAGAGTGCTGCTGCTCGTCCGCTGCGAGAGTGTGGAGCGAGACCGAGCAAACGCTCGCATGTCGTGCGATGTGGTCGCGGCTGGCGGGCGCGACTGCGTTCGTGGGAGCGAGTTCGCGGCGGAGGAGCTCCGCCGCGACCGCTAGGCCGCCCTGGTAGCTTGGCGG
>DATAJI010000179.1:0-2087 GCA_036262195.1 Solirubrobacteraceae bacterium | reverse complement strand
GACCCTCGCGGCGTCGCCGGCGCTCATCCTGCAGCGCGCGCAGCTCGGCACTCACGTCGGTGTCCGTGAGCCGTTTCCCCATAGCAACCCAAATCCGGTCCCGCAGTTCCCCATCGCTTAGGACCGCCAAATTGAGAGAGTTGCTCATCGCGGCCAGGATAACTCCGCGCTCCGCCCCCCCCAGAGTTACGCTCTCGTGGCTCTTCTCGCAGTCGGATTGAGCGAACAGCGACAGCGTCGGGGACGTTGTGGGCGGTCCGGACGCGTGGCCTGACCGACTTTGCCGTAGGGCTTGCGGTTTCAGCCGACCTGGTACTTGATGTGTGTGACGCCTGGTGCGTCGACGGCCCGGATCTGCGTCAGCTTGAGAGCGCCGTGTGGGAGGCCCTCGAATAGGCGCTCGCCGCCGCCCAGGATCACGGGCGCAATGGAGATGTCGAGTTCGTCGACGAGGCCCGCGGCCAGGTACTGATTGACCAACGACGCGCCGCCGGCAAGCCAGATGTCCTGCCCCTCGGCGGCGTCCTTGGCCTGCGCGAGCGCCGACTCGATCCCGTCGGTCACAAAGTGGAACGTGGTTCCGCCCTTCATCTCGAGCGGCTCGCGCACGTGATGGGTGAGCACGAACACCGGATGGTGGTAGGGCGGGTCCTCGCCCCACCAGCCTCGCCAAGGGTTGTCGCCCCAGGGTCCGGTGCCGCCGCCGAACATGTTGCGTCCCATGATCGTGGCGGCGACGTTTACGCGGCGCTCCTCGACCACTGGAGAGCTGGCGTTGGTCTCGCCGCCCTGCTCGCCGTGCATCTGGCGGAACTCCTTGAGCGGAAAGAACCACTCGTGCAGCTCCATCCCGCCTACACCGAGCGGGTTCTCCTCGCTCTGGACGGGACCCGCGACATAGCCGTCGAGTGACATCGTGATGCTCAGTCTGAGCTTGCTCATGTCAACTCCTGCAGGTCGTGGAACCAGCGCAATCGTAACTACGCAAGGCCCCCACCACTGGATCGCCACGGTCCGCTTATGCCAGCACTAGCAGCGTTCACCGGAGACGGCCACACCCCCGCATCGAACAACACCGTGGCCGCTTCCTGGCTAAGCAGCAGCCGGGACGAACGCTGGGACCTGGGGAACACGGCTGGGGAACATCGCGATCTTTATGTTCCGCCGCGACTCGCAAAAGAACGTGACTTGCAGGTACTTCTAGAATGGAGCCAGCCGGTCTCGAACCGGCGACCTCCTGCTTGCAAAGCAGGCGCTCTCCCAGCTGAGCTATGGCCCCGCGGTTGGGATTTTAGTTGGCGGCCCAGGCGCGGAGCGGTGCGGATCCGGACTTGGCGCCTGCGAGGTCTTCAGCGACTACGCGGCGCCGCCGTGCCAGGCTGGACCGCCAACCCAGCCGATCTGATCGTCGACCCTGAACTCCTGGGTCTCCTCCCCAACCTCCCGATAGGCGCTGGCGTGTGCCGGCGCGTACTCGTTGGTCGGCGGCACGATCTCCTCGCGCAGCAAAGTCTCGTCCTCGCGCACGACCGGGTACTCCGCCAGCTGCGCGTAAGACGCGCGGTCGTCTATCTGATCGCGAGCGCTGGCTCGCGAAACCTCGCCGAGTGCCTCCAGCTCGAGTCGCTCAACCTCGGCCGGATCGGCGCCGTGCTGACGCTTCAGCGCAAGGTGCTCCCTGATCGCCTGGTTGAGATCACTCATACGACAAAGGGTAACGGTCCGTCCCGACCGCATGCGTTGCGCCCGCCGGACGGCGCCTGAACTAGACTGCCTGGAGACGTTGCGCCGATCGGCTGGCGCGCACGGGGCTATAGCTCAGTTGGGAGAGCGCCTGGATCGCACCCAGGAGGTCGGGGGTTCGAGTCCCCCTAGCTCCACTGCGCTCGACGCGCCGACTTATTTGCTGTTAATTGCTTCACGCGACAGCGGCGGTGCGTAGGGTGTGCGGATGCCCGTGATCGCTGAACTGCGTGCCAGGCTGGCTGAGCTCGTCGACCTGACGGCACTTGGCGCGCTCGCGGGGTGGGACCAGCAGGTGATGATGCCGCGCGAAGGCGCGGTCGCGCGCGCCAGCCAGCTCTCCA
>DATAJI010000178.1:0-5431 GCA_036262195.1 Solirubrobacteraceae bacterium | reverse complement strand
CGGCGGATCGGATGGGCCGGGCGGCGGTCGCGGGCGTGGCGGGCGTGGCGGTCGCGGGCGTGGCGGCAGCGGAGGTCCAAGCTGATGCTTGCCCCCAAGCGCGTGAAGCACCGCAAGCAGCACCGCGGCCGGCGTGGCGGGGTCTCGCGCGGCCAAGTCAAGGTCCAGTTCGGCGAGTACGGGCTGAAGTCGCTCGAGGCCGGCTGGCTGACCAACCGCCAGATCGAGGCGGCACGTGTTGCCATGACCCGCAAGATCAAGCGTGGCGGCAAGGTCTGGATCAACGTCTTCCCTGACAAGCCTGTCACCAAGAAGCCGGCAGAGACACGCATGGGTTCCGGCAAGGGCTCGCCCGAGGGCTGGGTCGCCGTCGTCAAGCCGGGTCGCGTCATGTTCGAGCTGGCCGGCGTGCCCGAGTCGTTGGCGCGCGACGCGATGCGCCTAGCTGGCCACAAGCTTCCGGTTAAGACCAAGTTCGTTTCCCGCGAGGACTGATGGCAACCTCCGCACGAGATATCCGGGACTACACCGACGCCGAGCTCGCTGAGCACGTCGCGACGGCGCGCCGCGAGTTGTTCGGGCTGCGTTTTCAGAACGCGACCGGGGAACTGGAGAACACCGCCGGTCTGCGTGCCGGCCGCCGAGCGATTGCTCGCGCGCTGACGATCGAGCAGGAGCGCAAGCTCCGCGCCGCGGACGGAGAGAGCTGATCATGGCTGACGAGGAAAACGTGGATCAAGAGATCGAGGCAGCCGAGGAGCGGATGGAAGCCGAAGGCTCGCCGGTCGAGCCCGAGACGCCGACGTCTGACGAGCCAGAGGCCGAAGCAGCCGTCGCTGACGAGCCCGAGGCAGCGCAGAGCCCGGCAACCGAAGTCGAAGCTGAGGAGCGGACCACTGCGGAAGAGGAGCCCGCTCCGCCGCCCAGCTCCGCAGCGGAGTCCGACGAGCCGGCAGAGATTCTCAAGCCGAAGGAACGCCGACGCCGTGCCCGCCAGCTTCGCCAGGCGCCGACGCGAGCGACCCGGACGCCGCAGGAGCGTCAGGAGGAGCGCGATGCGCTGCGCGCACAGAACGCCAAGGCCCGCACGCACCGTCGCCACAAGGTGCGGGCGAAGAAACCCGCCGCGAGCGCGGCTGTCGAGCTCGCCGAGCCCCAAATGCGCGGCACGCAGAAGACGCGCCAGGGAATCGTCGTCTCGGATAAGGCAGCGAAGACGATCACCGTTCGTATCGACACCTCTCGGCGGCATCTCCGCTACCAGAAGATCGTCCGTAGCTCTAAGACGCTGCACGCGCATGATGAGCACGACGAGGCGCATGAAGGCGACCTCGTGCGGCTTGTCGAGACGCGGCCGCTTTCGGCGACGAAGCGTTGGCGGCTCGTAGAGATCGTTGAGCGCGCACAATGATCCAGAACGAGACCCGGCTGCGCGTCGCCGACAACACCGGCGCTCGCGAGATCCTATGTATTCGCGTCAAGGGCGGCTCGCGTCGGCGCTATGCGCATGTCGGCGACATCATCACGGCGACCGTCAAGCAGGCGACGCCACAGGGCACCGTCAAGAAGGGCGAGGTCGTCACCGCCGTCATCGTGCGGACCAAGAAGTCCTTCGGGCGCCCGGACGGCACCTACATCGCCTTTGACGAGAACGCCGCCGTGATCATTGACGAGCAGAACAACCCGCGCGGGACGCGGATCTTTGGACCGGTTGCGCGCGAGCTGCGCGAGCGCAACTTCATGAAGATCGTCTCGCTCGCACCCGAGGTGCTCTGATGAAGATCCATCGCGACGACCAGGTGATGGTGATCAGCGGCAAGGACCGCGGCAAGGTCGGCAAGGTCACGCGAGTGGATCCGAAGAAGCAGCGCGTCTACGTCGAAGGTCTGAACATCATCAAGCGCCATGAGCGGCCACGGCAGGTGTCGGGGGCGACGCGTGCCGAGACGGTCGGCGGCGTAATCGAGCGACCCGGGCCGATCCACGTCTCGAACGTCGCGCTGCTCGATCCCAAGGACCGCAAGCCCACCCGCGTGAGCATCGACCGCGGTGAGGACGGGCGGCCCTTCCGTGTAGCACGCCGCTCGAAGTCGAGGCTCGACTGATGGCAACCAAAGAGACAGCTCGCTTGAAGACTCGCTACGAGAGCGAGATCCGTCCTTCGCTGCTCGAGCGCTTTGGCTACTCCTCGCCGATGCAGGCTCCCGTGATCCGCAAGATCACCCTCAACATGGGCGTCGGCGACGGCAAGCAGGACTCAAAGGTGATCGATGCGGCAACCGAGCAACTCGCGACGATTGCGGGTCAGCGGCCTAACGTGCGTCGCGCGCGCAAGTCGATCGCGAACTTCAAGCTGCGCGAGGGCATGCCGGTCGGCGTCTCGGTAACGCTTCGGGGCGAGCGCGGCTACGAGTTCCTCGATCGGCTGATGTCCGTTGCGATCCCACGGATTCGCGACTTCCGCGGCCTCAACCCGCGTGCCTTCGACGGCCGCGGCAACTACTCGATGGGCGTCCGTGAGCAGATCATCTTCCCGGAGATCGACTATGACGCGGTCGACCAGGTCCGCGGCCTCGACATCACGATCACGACCAGCGCCAGCACCGACGCTGAAGCGTTCGCCCTGCTCGAGGCGTTCGGCTTCCCGTTCTCGCAGGAGGGCCGCCCGACCCTCCCGGGAGATCCGCTCGCAGCGACTGCCGAAGGCGCTGCGCAGAGCGGCGCCGCAGCCACCGAGCCCGTGCTGGCCGGGTCCGCGGAGGGCCACAAGGCGAGCGGCGAGCCTGCCTTGGCTGAACCAGTGTCAGCTGACGCCGAGGGTACGGCCGCGACCCCGGACGCCTCTACTGAGACCGACGAGGATCTGGTTTCGGAGCCGAGCTCCGAAGCCGCGTCCGACGAGCAAAGCGCGGACGGTCCCAACAGCCAGCCAAGTGAGCCCGACGATGAATTGGTTTCGTCGCAGGGCGACGAGACCAATTCAGAGGAGTCCTGATGGCCAAGACCTCACAGCGCGCGCGCCAGGCGCGTACCCCGAAGTTCAAGACGCGCGGATACAGCCGCTGCAATCGTTGCGGTCGTGCCCGCTCGGTGTACCGCAAGTTCGGCCTCTGCCGGATCTGTCTGCGCGAGATGGCGCACCAGGGGCAGATCCCCGGCATGACGAAGTCGTCGTGGTAGCGGGAGCCCAAGCATGTCGATGACCGACCCGATCGCTGATTTCCTGACGCGGATCCGCAACGCGATTCACGCCTCACACGAGACGGTGCTGATGCCGGGCTCACGTCAGAAGTCAGAGCTCGCCCGGATCCTTGCCGAACAGGGCTACATCGACGCCTACAGCATCGCACCCGCGACCGGCGCTCCGGGCGAGGTGCTCGAGATCCATCTCAAATACGACGAGTCCCGTCGATCGGCGATCTCCGGCTTACGCCGGGTGTCCCGACCCGGCAGGCGCGCTTACGTCGATGCAAAGCACATCCCGCGCGTCTACGGCGGCACCGGCACGGCGATCGTCTCGACTTCGCGAGGCGTGATGACCGGGCACGAAGCCCGCGCTGCCGGCGTCGGCGGCGAGGTAGTTGCGGAGGTCTGGTGAATGTCGCGCATCGGTAGAGCACCGATCCCGGTTCCGAGCGGCGTCGAGGTGACGATCGAGCCCGAGCTTGTGGCTGTCAACGGCCCGAAGGGTGCGCTGTCGGAGCGCATCCCGCGCGACATCACCGTCGCCCGGGAGGAGGACCGGCTGGTCGTGACGCGGCCGACCGATCGCGGCGAGCATCGTGCGCTCCACGGACTGGTCCGTACGCTCGTCGCCAACATGGTTATCGGTGTCACCGATGGCTATGAGAAGCGCCTCGAAATCCAAGGGGTCGGCTACCGCGCTCAGCTGAAGGGCCGCGACCTCGAGCTCGCGCTCGGTTTCTCGCACCCGGTGAGCATTCCCGCGCCGGATGGGATCGAGTTCGAGGTTCCCCAGCCGACACGCGTGGTCGTCCGCGGCATCTCGAAGCAGCAGGTCGGCGAGGTCGCCGCCAACATCCGCAAGCAGCGCCCGCCCGAGCCCTACAAGGGCAAGGGGATCCGCTACGAGGGCGAGATCGTCGCCCGCAAGGTCGGCAAGCGCGCGTGAGGAGCAAGCAATGTCAGTAGTGACGAAGGAAGCCCGCCGCCTGAAGCGTCGCCGGCGCGTCCGCGCCAAGGTCACGGGCACGACCGCGCGTCCGCGCGTGTCTGTGTTCCGGTCCAATCGCGGGATCTCCGCGCAGCTGATCGACGACGGCTCGGCCCGCACGCTCGCCGCCGTGAGTTGGACCGAGGCCGAGTTGCGCGAGCTCGCGCCGACGGCGCGCGCGAACCGCGCCGGGGCCCTGCTCGCGGAGCGTGCAAAGGCTGCGGGCGTCACCGTGGCCGTGTTCGATCGCGGCGGCTACCTCTACCACGGTCAAGTCAAAGCGCTCGCGGAGGGAGCGCGGGAAGCTGGCCTGACGCTTTAGGGCCGCTGCTACGCTAACCCGCTCCGCTCATGAGAATCGATCGAACAGTCAGCGCTGCCGGACTTGACCTGCAGGAGCGCGTCGTCGAGATCAATCGCGTCGCCAAGGTCGTCAAGGGTGGCCGACGGTTCTCGTTTACGGCCCTGGTCGTCGTCGGCGATGAAAAGGAGATCGTCGGCGTCGGTTACGGCAAGGCCAACGAGGTTCCGCTCGCGATCCAGAAGGGCGTTGAGCAGGCAAAGAAGTCGCTCTTCCGCGTGCCCAAGTACGGCTCTACGATCACCCACGAGACGACCGGTGTGTTTGGCGCCGGCAAAGTCTTTCTCAAGCCGGCCGCTCCCGGTGCCGGTGTGATCGCGGGCGGCGGCGTGCGGGCTGTGCTCGAGCTCGCCGGGATTCACGACATCCTTTCCAAGAGCCTCGGCTCACAGAACCCGATCAACCTCGTCAAGGCGACGGTCGATGGGCTCAAGAGCCTCCGCACCCCGGCTGAGGTTGCGGAGCTTCGCGGTCTTTCGGTCGCCCAGGTACTCGGCCTTGAAGACAAGCGCATTGCCAAGGCCGCGGCCGCATCGCCGCAGTCAAGCGCATGAGCCCTGACGCCGCCCAAGCGACGCTGCGCGTCACCCAGCACCGCTCACGCAACGGTTGCGACAAGGCGCAGATCGCAACCCTCCGCTCGCTCGGCCTGCGCCGGATCGGGCATACCGTGGAGGTCACCGACGGCCCGCAAATCCGCGGCATGCTCCACCGCGTCCGTCACCTCGTCCACGTCGAGGAGCCCAGCGCATGACGCCTCCAGCCGCCAAGCCCAAGGACGCCAATGATCCGGCGCCGGCGGATGCGCCGGAGGCGAAGGCCGCAGAGCACCGCATTGGGCTGCACTCGCTACGTCCCGCGCCCGGCTCGCGCCGGCCGCGAAAGCGTGTCGGGCG
>DATAJI010000177.1:0-2203 GCA_036262195.1 Solirubrobacteraceae bacterium | reverse complement strand
GGCTCGGCTACGAGCCGCCGGGCAAGCGCGAGCAGCACGGCGACAGCGGCCTTGTTGTCGGCGCCGAGGATCGCGTCGTTGGCGTTCTCCCAGGCGCCGTCGACGAGCACCGGCTGGATCGGCGCGTCGGCGGGAACCGTGTCGAGGTGGGCGCAGAACAACAGCGATCCCTCGCCGCTGCCGGGGACTCTCGCGAGCAGGTTGCCGCAGTCGCCTCCGAGTGCGCTGCCCGCCCGATCCTCCTCGACAGCAAGCCCAAGCTCGCTGAGCTCACGGCGGACGAGCTCTGCGCAGGCCCGCTCGAAGCGCGACGGGCTGTACACGCGACAGAGCTCCGCGAACCGCTCGCCCAGGCGCCGCCGTTCGACGTCCGCGACGGCGACAGCGCTCACTGGCTGGGAGCGGGCGACTCGCTGCTCGTCACGGCGTGCCCTGATTGCTGCTCGCCGTCGCGACTCCCGCGCGCGCGCTCAAGCGCGCAGCCGACGAACTCGCGAAACAGCGGCGCCGGGCGATCGGGCCGCGACTTGAACTCGGGGTGATACTGCGAGGCGACGAAGAAAGGGTGGTCGGAGATCTCGACGACCTCGACGAGTCGCCCGTCAGGCGAGGTGCCGGACATCACCAGGCCGGCCGACTCGAGCCGCTTGCGCAGCATGTTGTTGACCTCATAGCGGTGGCGGTGACGCTCGTAGGCGACGGCCTCACCGTAGATCGCGCGGGCGCGCGTCTCCGCGTTGAGCTTGATCGGGTCGGCGCCGAGTCGCATCGTGCCGCCGAGGTCCGCGATCTCCTTCTGCTCCGGCAGCAGGTCGATCACCGGGTAAGGGGTCTCCGGGTCGCACTCGGTCGAGTTTGCGCCGTCCATGCCGGCGACGTCGCGGGCGAACTCGCAGACCACGACGTGCATGCCAAAGCAGATGCCGAGGTAGGGCACACCGGCCTCGCGGGCGTAGCGCGCGGCCGCGATCTTGCCCTCGAAGCCGCGGCTGCCGAAGCCGCCAGGGATCAGGATGCCGTCACAGTCCGCCAGTCGCTCGGCGGCGATCGAGCCGCCATCCGTATCGCACACGAGCGACTCCGAGTCCACCCAGTCGCTAGCAATCCGGCAGCCATGCAGGAAGCCGGCGTGGCGCAGCGCCTCGGCAACCGACAGGTAGGCGTCCTCGAGCTCGATGTACTTGCCGACGATCGCGATCCTCACCGTCTCGCGAGCCACCTCGGCCCGCTCGATCAGCGAGCGCCAGCCATCGAGATAGGCGGGCTCCACATCGAGGCCGAAGTGCTCGAGCACGAAGTCATCGACGCCCTGGTCGTGAAAGGCGAGCGGAACCGAGTAGATGTTCTCCACGTCGTAGGCGGAGATGATCGCCTCGAGCGGAAGGCTCGCGAACAGGGCGATCTTCTTGCGGATCTCACGCGAGAGCACCGACTCCGAACGGCAGACAAGCATGTCCGGCTGGATGCCGATACGACGCAGCTCGTTGACCGAGTGCTGCGTCGGCTTCGTCTTCAGCTCGCCGGCGTGGTTGATGTAGGGAACGAGCGTCAGGTGGATGAACATGCAGCGTCGCCGTCCGACGTCAACCGGGTACTGGCGGATCGCCTCGAGGAACGGCAGCGACTCGATGTCGCCGACGGTCCCGCCGATCTCGGTCACGACGAAGTCGGCGTCGGTCGCCTGCGCGATCAGTGAGATGCGCTGCTTGATCTCGTCGGTGATGTGCGGCACCACCTGGACCGTCGCGCCGAGGTAGTCGCCGCGCCGCTCGCGGCGGATCACCGTGTTGTAGATGCCCCCAGCGGTGACGTTCGAGGCGCGCGTCGTGTCGGCGTCCGTGAAGCGCTCGTAATGCCCGAGGTCGAGGTCGGTCTCGGCGCCGTCCTCGGTGACGAACACCTCCCCGTGCTGATAGGGCGACATCGTGCCCGGGTCGACGTTGATGTAGGGATCGAATTTCTGCAGTGCGACGGTCAGGCCGCGCGCCACCAGCAGCTTGCCGATCGAGGCCGCCGCGATGCCCTTGCCGAGTGAGGAGACGACACCGCCGGTGACGAAGATGAAGCGGGGTCCGTTCTCGTGCGTTGGTGGCATCGGCGTGCCACACAGTCTAGATGGCGCACCAGCGGCACCGGCGAGCGCAACCGCGCACGTAGCGGGCGCGGGTACCGCGCGGACGTCATCGCGCCGGCTGCGCGAGGG
>DATAJI010000176.1:0-4269 GCA_036262195.1 Solirubrobacteraceae bacterium | reverse complement strand
GAGCAGGCCGCCCGCTCACTCGAGCCCACGATCGACGGCGCGATCGAAACCGTCCGCCGTGAAGGGGCTGCCCGCGCGCTTGTCAGCGGCTCGGGCCCTACGGTAGTCGGGCTCTTTCCTACACTGCAAGATGCTCGGCTCGCAGTTCACAGGCTAGCTGCGGTGGGCGTGGATGCGAAAGCGGCCTGCGCCCTTCACAATCAGTCTCCCCGGTGAGCAGAACCAACATCATCTATTTCGTGGTCGGCGCCTGCGCGGTGCTCGGCTTCGGCGTCTGGGTCACAATGATCCTAGTCCCGGCATGGACTGCTTACACCCGTCTGTGGGAGCGGCTCGTCGCGGCCGCGCTTTCGCTCTACGTCGGCGCGACGATGACGGCTGGCGGTGTATTGCTCGGCATCATCGTCGTCCCGTGGGCTTGGGACCGGCTCCATTCGTGAGCACGAGAAAAGCCGTCGCTGATCTCGACCTCGCCGCGCTCGAGGAGATAACCGGCGCCGTCGAGTCCGGTGCGGGCCTGCCGACGGTGGTGCGCGCCGCGGCGAAGGCTCTCGCTGCGAGCATCGTTGTGCTCGACCGCGGTGGCCAGGCTCTAGCGGTAGCGGCACGCTCGCCGGCCGACGAACGCTCGCTGCTCACGCCGAGCGATGGCGTCGAGGTGCTGGAGCTGCGGGTTGCCGATGCGCCTGTCGGGCAGATGCGCCTGCGATCGCGCGGCGCGACGAGCCCCGGCTTGATTCGTATCGTGACAACGCTGGTCGCATCCGAAGTAGAGCGCGTAAGGGCTCCCGAGCGCGAATCCGAGGAGGAGAGCGCGGCGTTCCTCAGCGAGATCCTCGCGCACGAGTTCAGCAGCCGCGAGGATCTACTCGAGCGCGCGCGCGGCGTCGGCTTGCGCGATCTCGAACGCGGCACGATCGTTCTGGTAGTCCATGCTCGCGCCCAAGCGCCGGCACAGGAGGGCTGGCGGAGCCGGCTGCGGCTGCTCTCTGCGCGTGGGGCGCGTGGCGTTTCGCCGAGCGCGGTCGCCGTGCTTTCGGAGCGCGAGATCAGTGGCGGAGCGGAAGTTATCGTGCTGCTCCCAGGAGCCGACGAAGCGGCTGGCCGGCGTGCGGCCGACAACGTCCTGCGGGACGTGCAGGCTGGACTCGGTGGCTTCGCTTTCGTCGTCGGGCGCAGCCGCCCCGCGGACGATCCGCTGGCGATCGCCCGTGCAGCCGACGAGGCGCTGCTGGCCGCAAACGTCGCTGAGGGCGACAGCGACGCACGTGTGCTCGGCTTCGAAGAGACCGGCGCCTACCGGCTGCTGCTCTCGACGATGAGCGAGAACCCCGCCGAGCTCCAGCGGTTCTTTGCCGAGACCGTCGAGCCACTGCTCGCCTACGACGAGCAGTACGAGACCGACCTCGTGGCTACGGTCGCCGCCTTTCTCGACGCCGACGGCAACGTGGCCGCCACCGCGCAGCGCCTCTTCACCCACCGACACACGATCCGTTACCGCTTGGAGCGCGTGCGTGAGCTCTGCGGGCTCGATGTCGGTTCGAGCGACGGGCGCGAGAAGCTCAGCCTTGGCTTGAAGGCGATGCGCGTCCTCGGGATCGTCGGGGCGAACGGCCCGGCGACGGAGCCCGGGGCAACCGGCGGCCGCGTTCCCAGTCGCTAGGTGATGGTGCCACGGCCGGCGGGCGCCCATGATGGATCAAATATCTAGCGGGGAAATACTCATGATTGCTAGCGCAGGAGTGGTGGCGGCGGCCTAGAATCGGGTATCGGCGAGGCGTCCTGGCATGCTGCCCCGCACCGTCGTCGTGACTGATCCCGAGTAGAAGGGCGAGCGCAAATGCCGGTCAGCGCGGAAACGGTGCCGCCGGCCGATCGAGTTCTGGCCCGACGGCTGACCGCGCCGTCGGCGGCTGCTGCTATTCGCGCGCCGGCGCTGCAGGCGCTCGGCATCTGCAAGGACTACGGCGCCAGGCGCGTGCTCGACGACTTCTCGCTCACCGTGGCCGCCGGCGAGGCGGTGGCGATCATCGGCGAGAACGGAGCCGGCAAGAGCACCTTGATGCGCACCTGCGCGGGCTTGCTCAGGCCGGACGCGGGAAGCGTGAGCGTGAGTGGTCGCGTCGGCTACTGCCCGCAAGAGCCGGGCCTCTTCGACCTCCTCAGCGCCGACGAGCATCTCGAGATGTTCGCGCCGGCGCTCGGTCTCTCGCGCGAGGCGGCGATCAGCGAGGGTCACGGCCTGCTCGCGGAGTTCGCGTTTCCGCTCTCCCAGCGTGCGCAGTGCCGTCACCTCTCAGGCGGCTCGCGGCAGAAGCTGAACCTAGCCCTCGCGCTACTCGGCGACGCTCGCGTGCTGCTGCTCGACGAGCCCTACCAGGGCTTCGATCACGGCGCCTACGTCAGCTTCTGGGAGCATGTCACGCGCTGGAAGGGCGAGGGCATCGCCGTCGTCGTCGTGACGCACCTGCTCGCCGACCAGGCGCTGGTCGATCGGGTCGTTGAGTTGACGATCGCAAGCGCCCCGAGCGGCGAGCGCCAATGAGCATCCGCCGCATCCTCGTCACGGCAAAGCTGACCGGTCTTGAACTGGCGCGGCGGCGGATCGCGCTCGGGCTACTGACCGCTCTGCCACTCGCCTTCTACGGCGGGTCGGTCGGTCGTGGAGGCAATGCCGTGATCACCGGCGGCGTCGCGATGGCCTTCTCGATCGCCGGCGCCTCGATCTTCGTCGCGCTGACCGCGCGCCCCGTCGATCCGCGGTTGATTCTCGCTGGCTACCACCCGACCGAGCTGCTGCTGGGTCGCCTGCTGTTTCTCGAGCTGTTTGGTGTCCTTGTTGCCGCCGTGTTCAGCGTCGTAATGGTGTTCGGCAGCCACCCGACCCACCCCTGGGCGCTCGCCGCCGGCGTCGGGCTCGTCGCGCTGACGAGCGTGCCGTTCGGACTGGCCGTCGGCGGCGTGTCGCCGCACGAGCTCGAAGGGGTGCTCGTCCTGATCGGCGTCGTCGGCGTCCAGCTGACGCTCTACTCGACGCAGCTGATGGCGAAGTTCCTGCCGTTCTGGGGCGGTCAGCGCCTGCTTGATCAATCGGTGAACGCGAACGTTGTCGCCGGAGCCGCGGTGCCGGCGAACGTCCTTTACGCAGCAGCGCTCTTCGCGATTGCCACCTACATCATGCGCCGCCAGGCGCCAAGCGTTGGCGGTGCTGCGCGTCACCGCTCCGACCCGGTCGCGAGCATCCACGCGGGCTGAGTGCGGCGCCCGGCGCCGCGGCTGCGACTGGGGGGCAGGGATTCGAACCCCGATAGCCGGCGCCAAAGGCCGGAGTCTTGCCGTTAGACGACCCCCCATCTGGTGGCCTCCCGGCGATTGTAGATTCGGCCGACGGGTGCTCGCGTTACGCTCAGCTCGATGAATCCGCTGACGGTCGTGATCCTCGCAGCCGGACGTGGCATGCGGATGCGCTCGGCGAGGCCGAAGCTGGCGCACGACCTCTGTGGTTGGCCGCTCGTCCGCTGGCCTGTCGCGGCGGCACGCGAGGCAGGCGCGACGGGCGTGATCGCCGTGGTCTCCGCCGAGTCACCGCTCGACGGTGCGCTACCGGATGGCGTGCTGTGCGTTACGCAGGCGACGCCGAACGGCACCGGCGGGGCGGTGCTCGCCGCCGGACCGCAGATGGATCGCTCTGGCAGCGTGATCGTGCTGAACGGTGACGTGCCGCTTGTCGACGCGGCACTGCTCCGTGAGCTTGCGGCCGCGCACGAGCGTAGCGGCGCGGCGGCGACGATGGTCACGATCGAGCTCGAGGATCCTCGCGGCTACGGCCGCGTGCTGCGCGACGCTGGCGGGGCCGTCGAGCGGGTCGTCGAGACGAAGAACAGCGGTGAAGCGACCGCAAGCGAGCTCGAGATTCGCGAGGTCAACACCGGCGTCTTCGCTTTCAAGCCGGATGTCTTGCTCGACCAGCTCGCGAGGGTGCCACCGGTCGGCGAGGAGATCTACCTGCCAGGCGTGCTGCCCTTGATTCGGGCTGCAGGCGGAGCGGTCGCCACTTTTGCCGCGGAGGATCCCGCGTTGCTGCTTGGCGTCAACGACCGTGCTCAGCTTGCCGTCGTGCGCGCGGAAGCGCAGCGACGCATCCACGAGCGCCACATGCTCGCCGGCGTGACGATCGTGCAACCGGCAAGCACGATTATCGATGTTGGCGTGAAGATCGCGCCCGACACGCTGATCGAGCCATGTACGCAGCTTCTGGGGGACACGCGG
>DATAJI010000175.1:0-2022 GCA_036262195.1 Solirubrobacteraceae bacterium | reverse complement strand
CCCGAGACGACGATCCGCTCGACGTCGGCCTGGTTGATGAAGACGCCGCCGGCGGCGATGAACGTCTCCATCAGGCCGCGCGCGAGGTTCCAGCTGCCGCCGCGGCACAGCTCGTAACCGGTCGTCAGGTCGAACGCGCGGATCAGCGAGCCCATCGGACTCTGGCTCGAGAGCGTCTCGTGCAGAACCGTCCCGAACAGCGACAGCTTGAACAGGAACAGCACCTTGACCCGCTCATCCTCGAACAGCTGGTTCACCACCTCATCCGGCTGGCGCTCTGTCAGCTCGAGGAACTCGCGCCCGATCGCGCTCGCGCCGAGCACCTCGGCGCGCCGCTCGGCGCTGAGCGGCTCGGAGTAACGCTCGGTCAGGAAGACCCTCTGCGTCAACTCCTCGGCGCGCGCGTTCCACTCGCGAAACGTCCTCGCGTCAGCGGCCGAGAAGCGGGCGATCGACGCCACCGTCTCGTCGATATCGCGCGAGAAGACGAGCGCCGAGCCGTCGCTATGGGGCTGCGCGAACTCGTACCGCGGCACGATGTAGGACACACGCTCAGCCAGCCCGAGGTCGCGAAACCACGGCGTCCCGAGGATCGAGAAGTGGTTGATCGAATGGAGGTTGTGGTAGAAGCCGGGCAGCGTCCGCTCCTCGGTCATCAGGCCACCGCCGTAGGGCAGACGCCGGTCAAGCAGCGCGACCCGCAACCCCGCCCTGGCGAGATAGCTGCCGAGGATCAGGCCGTGCTGACCCGCGCCGATGATGATCCCGTCGTAGCTGTCGCGCTCGTGCAAGGCGGCGATTCTCTCAGCTAGGTCGAACGCGGCGCCGATAGCAGTCCGCCAGCGGTCGAGATCGTCGCTCCGATCTGCTACACATTGCCTAGCGATGCAGCACTGCGCCGGCATGACGACTCCCCTTACGCCGCTCCGCGGCGCGGTTTCGGCTGCCGGTTATCGCTACTACGTCAGCTCCTGGCGATTTAGCTAGGCGCTCGGACCTGCGCCCGCACGGGCGCGGCAGCTCCGACAAGGGGCCCTCACGGGCCGGGCGCCTCTCCAACAGCGCGACGCAACGCTTCGTTCATGCGTCGCGCAGCAGCGCCAATAAGCTTTTCAAGACTTCGAAAGGAACAGTCAGATGATGATCGTGATGAAACCGACGGCGAGCGAGGAGGAGATCGCTCACGTCATCGCGCGGGTCGAGTCGGTCGGGGCGCGCGCCCATCTATCGCAGGGCGACGAGGTCACCGTTATCGGCGCGATCGGCGACCGCGAGCACGTCGCGCGGCTCGAGCTCGAAGGGGCCGCCGGCGTCGCGCAGGTGGTGCCGATCCTCAAGCCGTACAAGCTGTCCTCAGCCCAGCTGCGCTCTGGTGAGCCGTCGGTCTTCGAGATCGGCGGGCGCAAGATCGGCGGCGATCATTTCGCGCTGATTGCCGGGCCCTGCACTGTCGAGTCGCGCGAGCAGCTGCTCGAGACGGCGCACGTCGTCAAGGACGCCGGTGCGGCGATGCTGCGCGGCGGCGCCTACAAGCCGAGGACCTCGCCATACGCCTTCCAGGGCCTCGGGCAGGAGGGGCTGCGGCTGCTGGCGGAGGCAAAGCGCGAGACGGGGCTGCCGATCGTCACCGAGCTGATGGACGTGCGCGACATCGAGGCAGTGATCGAGGTCGCCGACGTCGTCCAGATCGGTGCGCGCAACATGCAGAACTACACGCTGCTGTCGGAGGTCGGGCGCGCCGGCATCCCGGTCCTGCTCAAGCGCGGCCTCTCGGCGACGCTCGAGGAGCTGCTGCTGGCGGCGGAGTACGTGCTCAAGGAGGGCAACGATCAGGTGATGCTCTGCGAGCGCGGCATCCGCACGTTCGAGACCGCCTACCGCTACACGCTCGACCTGATGGCGGTGCCGGTGCTCAAGCAGCTCTCGCACCTTCCGGTCGTCGTGGACCCCAGCCACGCGGCGGGGCGGCGCGACCTCGTCGGCCCGCTCTCCTACGCGGCCGCCGCGGCGGGCGCGTAGGAG
>DATAJI010000174.1:0-1953 GCA_036262195.1 Solirubrobacteraceae bacterium | reverse complement strand
GGCGAACAGATCCCGACGCAGCCCACGCTGGCGCTCGAGGGCGTCGCCGAGATCGCGACCGCGGCCCGAGATGATCTCTATCTCGGAGGCGATCAGCTCCCCGGTGATGTGCTCGTGAAGCCGCGGTGAGCGATCGGCGGCACTGTCGCGCAGCTCGTCGAAGCGCGGTACGAGATCGAGCGAGGCCGGGGCGAGGATCGCGAACTCCTCCTCCAAGCCCACCGTCAAGTCGCTGGCAGCAGCGAACGCCGCCGCCGCACGGTCGAGGTCGATCACGATCAGGCGAGATAGAAGTAGAGCGCGTAGAGCAGGTCGACGGCCGGGTTCGAGGTGTGCACCGTCACCTCGGGTGGGACCGTGAGGAGCGCCTCGGAGTAGTTGAAGATGATCTTCACGCCCGCCTCGACGAGGTCATCGGCGAGGCTCTGCGCGGCGGAGGTCGGCACCGCGAGAACGCCGACGACGATCTCCTGGTCGTCGACCACCGACTGCAGCTCGGAGTTGTGGTGGACCGTCAGCGATCCGATCGCCTCCCCCACCTTGGCCGGGTCCGGGTCGAAGATCGCGACGACACGGAAGCCGTGGTCGGCAAAGATCTCCGACGAGGCGATCGCTCGGCCAAGGTGACCGGCGCCGAAGAGGGCGATGTTGTGCTGGCCGGCGGTGCGAAGAATCTTGCGAATCTGAGCGACGAGCGAGTCGACGTTGTAGCCGACCCCGCGCTTACCGAACTTGCCAAACCCCGACAAGTCACGGCGGATCTGCGTCGAGTTGACGTGCGTGTAGCTGGCGAGCTCCTGTGAGGAGATCGTCTCGCGACCCATCTTGCGGGCTTGCGTGAGGATCTGCAGGTAGCGCGAGAGGCGGGCGGCGATTCCGAGCGGAAGCCGTTCTCCCGGGGGAATGCTGCCGTCCCCGTTGGTCGTGAGCTCGCCGAGGCTCATCGGCTCGGACTCTAGATCATCCACGCCGGCGGCCAGCTCCAAGCGCTCCCTGAGCAGGTGCTCGTCCAGCGTCAGCTCGAACAGCTCCTCGCCGTCGAGCTCGATGACGGGAATGCGTTCGAGGAAGCGGCGCAGCAGGCGCTCGTCGCGCTCGATGTTGCGCTCCACCAGCACGAACGGGAAGTCCTCGCGTACGCGCTCGAGCAGTACGCGCGCGTCATCGCAGATCGAGCATCCCGGCCTGCCGTAGAGCACCACCCGCCTCATCGCAGCCGGCCCTCGCCGGTCGCGTACACATCGAGGTCGAGGTAGTCGGGGTATTGGAGCGGCTCGATGTAGCGAGCGGCACTGGCGATCATCGCCGCGTTGTCGGTGCAGAGCTCGAGCGGCGGGAGGAACAGGTCTACTCCGAGGGTTTGAAGGCGTGCGCGCAGCACGCCGTTGGCGGCGACGCCACCGCCTAGCGCGAGGCGGCGCAAGCCGGTTCGCTCGAGGCCGCGCTCGACGCGGCGGACGAGCGCCTCGACGATCGCGCGCTGGTAGGACGCCGCGAGATCGGCGCGCGTCCGCGCGTTGGTGAGCTCCACCTCGCGGGTGCGGTAGAGGAGCGCTGTCTTGAGGCCGGCGAACGAGAAGTCCTCGCCCCGGCCGCTGGGAAAGTCGTAGGCTCGCGCGTCGCCGCCGGCGGCAAGTCGCTCGAGCGCGGCGCCCCCCGGGTAGCCGAGCCCGAGCATCCGCGCACCCTTGTCGAATGCCTCTCCGGCAGCGTCGTCGAGCGTCCGCGCGAGTACCTCAGGCTCGCTGTCGTGCCCTCGGACCGCCAGCAGCAGCGTGTGACCGCCCGAGGCGATCAGCGCCACGAACGGCGGCTCGAAGGCATCCGGTGACCCTCCCGAGCGCAGGACAGGCCCTCCCCTCAGGTAGGCGGCAGCGATGTGGCCGGCGAGGTGATCGACCGGCGCGAACGGGAGCTCGCGCGCGGCGGCGATCGCCTTGGCCGCCGAGAAGC
>DATAJI010000173.1:0-7564 GCA_036262195.1 Solirubrobacteraceae bacterium | reverse complement strand
CGTGAAAGCTGAAACGCTCAACCGAGCGCGGCGGTTTCCGGGCGTCAGCTGGCGCGCGGCTAAGATTCGCCCCGACCGCGCGCGTCATGGACGGTGGGCGGGGTATGTGGTGAAGCGCTAACGAGAGGTGTGAGTATGGCCGACCCAACGAGCCACACGACGCTCGACTACTCGACGCACGAGCGCGTGGCGCATGCGGCTTTTTCGCGTCCCGAGCGGCTCAACAGCCTCTCCGAAGAGGCACTCGATGACCTCGGCGATGTGGTTCGCAACGTTCAGGCTGACGTCGGCGTGCGGGCCCTGGTGATCAGCGGCTCTAGCGAGGCGTTCTCGGTCGGGCTCGATGACGAGCTGCTCGAGAAGGCCTACGGCGATCCGGAGTACTTCGAGAATGTGCTCACGCGACTGGCGGCAACCTGCCTCTCGATCGAGTCGCTCGATGTACCGGTGGTCGCGCAGGTCGCGGGGAAGGCGCTCGGTGAGGGGTTCGAGCTCGCGCTCGCCTGCGATCTGATCGTTGCGGCTGACGAGGCTTTGATCGGCGACGGGCAGACGGCGGCCGGCATCGTCCCTGGTGGCGGCGCAAGCATTCGCCTGCCGCGCGTAATCGGCGTCCAGCAAGCGCGCGAACTGATCTACTCGGGGCGCCTGCTCAGCGGTGGCGAAGCGGCGGCGATTGGCCTCGTGTTGAAGTCGGTGCCGGCGGCGGAGCTGGAAGCGGCGGTCGCGGCGCTCGTCGCAACGTTTACCGACAAGCCGCGATCGTGCCTGGCGACGGCGAAGCGGCAGATCAATCGCGGTCTCGGCGTCGATACGCCAACCGGCGTCGAGCAGGAGCGACGTGAGCTGATCCGCTACCTCCAGGAGCACTCGCCGGACGCGATCGAGGGCTTTCGCGCGCGGCGCGACGGCCGCGAGCCGTCCTGGGCCTAGCCGGTCAGCCGAGCCGGTCGGTAATAGGCTTAGCTCGCCGTGAGCACGCTCCCACCCGAGACGATCGTCTACTCGGGCCATCCGTCGTGGCGCTCGATGCTCGACTTCCACATCGGGGGGATCGGGCTCGCCGTGCTCGGCGGCGTGATCGCCAAGCTCGCGGCAAGCTGGGGCATCGCGGTCGCGGTGTTCCTCGGACTCCTGCTCGTCTCGCTGCTCATCGGCTTCGTGCGCCGCGCCGCGATCGTCTACACGATCAGCGACCGCCGGCTCTACATCCGCCACGGCATCCTCTCCCGCAAGGAGCAGCACACGACGCTCGACCGCGTGCAGAACGTCGAGGCCAATCAGACATTGCTCGAGCGCCTGCTGCACATCGGCACCGTCGACTTCGACACCGCGGCAAGTGACGACTCCGTTTTCGCGTTTGTCGGCGTCGCCGCGCCGAAGCGGGTACTGGCGGCGGTTGACCGGGCCGTGGACGCGCGAAAGAGCGACAGCGACGCCCTCTAGCCGGCTCGCCGCTCGGCCAGATCAGCCGACCACTGAGCGGCTGCGGCGACGATCACCTCGTGGTCGAAGGCCAACGGCGGCAGCGAGTCGAGCGCGAACCAGCGTGCGCGCGCGGCGTCGTCGCCGCCCGTCGCGGGAAGCTCGATCGCGCAGCGATGCACGTAGGTGACGGACACCGTCGGCCCGCGTGGGTCACGCCCCGGCGTGTCGTAGACGCCGAGCAGCGAGAGATCGGCGTCGAGTGAGATGCCGGTCTCCTCGGAGAGCTCGCGCAGCGCGGCGTCGTGAACGCGCTCATCGCTCTCGACGAAGCCGCCGGGGAGCGCCCAACTGCCCTTGAATGGCTCGTTGCCGCGTTCGATGAGTAGCACGCTGCCCGCCGGCTCGCCGGCAAGCAGCACCACGTCTGCCGTCAGCGCCGGCCCCGACACTCAGGCGCGGCCGTATACCGGGATGTGGCCGCCGCTCGTCGGTGCCGACTCGTCCGAGCAGAGGAAGCGGATCACGCCGGCGATCGCAGTTGGCTCGACCCAGTGCGAGTAGTCGGCATCTGGTTGCGCGGCCCGATTGGCGGGCGTGTCGATCACGCTCGGAAGCACGGCGTTCGTACGCACTCCGTCGTTCGTGTACTCGACCGCCAGCGCGTCGACGAAGGCGAGTACCGCGGCCTTCGAGGCGATGTAGCCGGCGGCGCCGCTAAACGGCCGCACGGCGGCTCGTGTCGAGACGCAGACGATCGCTCCGCCGCCCTGCTCGAGCATCCGTGGAAGCGCGGCGTGGCACATCAGGTAGGTCGCCCTCAGGTTGAGGCGGAACTGCCGTTCGAAGTCCTCGATCGGCGTCTCGTGGACGCGTCCCGCGGCCTGATAGCCGCCAACGAGGTTGATGAGCGCGTCGAGGCGCCCGGCGACGCGGCCGATCACATCAGCCGCCGCGGCCGGGTCGAAGAGGTCAGCCTCGACCAGTTCCAGTCGCGCGTGTCGCTCGACGCGCGCGAGCTCGCGCTCGTCGTTGTAAGGCACGACGACGCGCCAACCGGCGGCGAGCATCGTCTGTGTTACGGCGCTGCCGAGGCCGCCGGTGCCGCCAGTGATGACCACGCCTGCAGTCACGTGACGCCAGCCTACCGTCCGCGAGCGCCTTTACCGTGGAGGAGGTGCTGATTCGGGAGCTGACAGACGGCGACGAGGTCGATCAGGTGCTGCTCGTTCGTGAGGTCGAGACGCGCGTCAAGCGCGACGGTAGCGAGTACCTGCGTGTCACCTTCGCCGACCGCAGCGGACAGCTCGCGGCGATGGTCTGGGATGCGATTGCCGACCTCAAGCCGCTGCTGCGTGCCGGCGAGCCGGTCTGGACCAGCGGGCGCTACAGCGTTCACCCCCGCTACGGGCCGCAGCTCAACCTGCGCTCGCTCCGCGAGGCGCAGGCCGGAAGCTTCGACCCGGACGACCTGATGCCGGGTCCGACGCGCGAGGTCGCGCAGATGGAGGCCGCGCTGCGCGAGCTGATCGCGACAGTTCAGAACCGCCACGTCCGTGCCCTGCTCGAGCGTCTGCTCGGTGAGCAAAGCGAGCTGTGGCAGCGCTACCGCTTGGCGCCGGCGGCGAAGTTCTACCACCAGGCTTACCGGCACGGGCTGCTCGAGCACAGTCTCAGCGTGGCCGAGGCCGTCAGCGCGATGTCCTCGACGTTCCCGGGCATCGACCGTGACGTCGCGGTCGCCGGCGCGCTGCTTCACGACATCGGCAAGCTCGACGCCTACGAAGCCGGTTCGGTGGCGATCGACTTGACCGACGCTGGCCGGCTGCAAGGCGAGATCGCGCTCGGCTACTACCGCGTGCGGCGCGCGATCGAAGACCTCGACGGCTTCCCTCCGGCGCTCGCAGAGGCCCTGGCGCACATCATCCTCTCCCACCACGGGTCCCTGGAGCACGGCAGCCCCGTCGTTCCCTGCACGCGCGAGGCCACCCTCGTCCACATGGCCGACAACCTCGGCGGGCGACTCGGCAGCTTCGACCGCCTCGAGCTCGAGCTGCGCGACGGCGAGAGCTGGTCCGGCTTTGACCGCGCGATCGGCGCCGGCGCCTTCTTCCCCAGACACCTCGAAGAGCGCCCAGCCGCCTCCAAGGCGGCCTAGCACCAAGGCCCAGCGGCGCGTCCCGACCCAGTCCGCCCGGCCCGAACGAGCGGACTACCTCACGCGGCGGGGACGCCAAGCCTGGCAAGCCCGCCAAGCCCAAGCGCGCCGCCACGCCTGCGACCACGAGCCTGAGCCGGGTTTCCGGGGCGACAAACTGGCCCTGAAACCCCGCAAATTAGGCACGCAAGCCCGGGCCTACCACCGGTGCCGTCTATCGTTAGCGCCGGATGGCAAAGGACACGGAGAAGCTGATCCGCCAGCTGTCCCTGATCTCCTACCTGATGGCCGAGCGTCGACCGGTGACGGCACTCGACATCAAGCGCGACGTCGAGGGATACAGCGGCATGAACGAGGACGCGTTCGCGCGCCGCTTTTATGCCGACCGCTCGGAGCTCGAGTCGCTGCGGATTCCGCTGACCGTCGAGAAGCCGCTCGACGGAGTCGCCGAGCAGGAGAACTACTCGCTGCGCCCGGAGAACTTCCATCTGCCGCCGATCGAGTTCTCCGATAGCGAGCTTGCCGCGCTGGCGACGGCCCTGTCACTGCTCGACGGCGAGTTCGCCTATGCCGAGCCGCTCCGCTTGGCTTTGCAGCAGATCACTTGGGGGCGCCCGAGTCCGCTGCAGGCGCCGGATCAGCGTGGGGTAGCGCTCGGGATCACCGCCTCGGCTGGCGGTCATGACCTCTCGCAGCGACTCGTGAAGATCGAAACCGCGATCTTCCGTCACAAGACGATCACCTTCGACTACTACACGATGGAGCGCGACGAGGTTGGTTCGCGCAAGGTCGATCCCTACCATCTGCTCTACCGCGGCTGCCAGTTCTACCTGCTCGGCTACTCGCACGAGCGCGATGCGCTGCGGGTCTTCCGCCTGTCGCGAATCCGCGGCAAGGTCGCGTACGCGACGAAGGCTGAGCACGACTTCCGCCGCCCCGTCGGGTTCGATCCACGCTCCTACGCAGACCGCTCCGACTGGCAGTTCGGCGAGGTTGCCGGAACCGCCGAGATCCTCGTCGCCGAGCGGATCGCCTGGCAGCTGGATCGACACTTCGGCCGCTACGGCGAGGTGCGCAAGATCAAGGACAGCGGCGACCGCCTGTTCGTCACCGACTACTCGAGCTCACGCCAGCTGATCTCATGGGTGCTCGGGCTCGGCGAGCACGCCCACATCCTCGAGCCACCGGAGCTGGTTGACGAGCTCGGCCGCCGCGTGAAGCTGATCGTCGAGCGACACAGCAGCCCGCCGAGTGCCGGGCAAGCCTCTCTCGCCGCGACACCGGCAGCGAGCAACGGCGTCGCTGACTCGAACGGTCGCGCCGACGCGGCGATCCGCCCTGAGCGGTTCGCCCGGCTCGTGACGCTCGCTTCGATCTTGATACAGGCCGGCCGCTCCGGTCAGTCGCTGGAGCTCGAGGACATTTGCCGGCGCCTGCAGATCAGCGACGGCGAGCTGCGCGAGGACATCAGCGTCCTGAACGTCGTCAACTTTGGCGGCGGCTCCTACGTGCTCTACGCCGAGATCGACGAGGACAGCGGCACGGTGACAGTCGACCCGGAGCCATACAGCGATAATTTCGCGCGCCCCGCGCGCCTGCTGCCGGTAGAGGCCAAGGCGCTGGTCGCCGCAATCGACTTGATCGGCGAGCACCTGCCACAGGGCTCCCTCACCTCCGCGCGGGAGAAGATCGTTGCCGCGCTTGGCGAGGACCCGATGGATCAAGGCCTACAGGTGGCGCATGGCGGCAGCGACGACTCCGACGTGTCCCGCCTGGTCTCCAAGGCGATCACCAAGCGCGTTCTGCTCGAACTCGACTATTACAAAGAGAACGAGGACGAGTTCTCGGTCCGGCGCGTCGAGCCGTATGCGCTGATCAACGGTCGCGAGGGCTGGTACGTCGCGACCTACGACCCGGCAAAGCAGGATATGCGCCACTTTCGGCTCGACCGGATCAAGCGCGCCGAGCTGACGAGCGTCCGCTTCGAGCCGCGCGCAGAGGTGAACCCGTCGGCCGACGTCGAAGGCTGGCCTCGTACGGGGGAGGTCGCAGCATCTCGCAGCGCACGCGTCTGGATCTCGCCCGAGCGCGCCCGCTGGGCGCGCGAGCAACGCAAGCTCGTCGGCGAGTACGACGACGGCGCGATCGTCGTCGAGTTGAGCTTTGCCGGCGTCGACTGGCTCGTCCGTGAGGTTCTCAAGGAGGCCGGTGACGCGGCGGTGCTCGAGCCAGCGGACGCGCGCTCCGCGGTGCTTGCCGCCGCCAAGCGCATCTGATGAGCGACCCAAGCCACGCCAAGCCGGCGAAGATCTAGATCCTCCGCGCTCCCTGCGGCACTCATTCTGGGAGACTCCGAAGCTCTTGCGATGAAGGGTCTGATTCTCTCCGGCGGCAAGGGCACGCGGCTGCGGCCGATCACGCACACGAGCGCGAAGCAGCTCGTCCCTGTCGCCAACAAGCCGGTCCTGTTCTACGGGATCGAGGCGATCGCAGAGGCCGGCATCACCGACATCGGGATCATCATCGCCCCTGAGACCGGGGACGAGATCCGCGCCGCGGTCGGAGACGGCTCGCGCTTCGGCGTCAGCGTCACCTACATCGTTCAGGACAAGCCGGCCGGGCTGGCCCACGCCGTGCTCACCGCCGAGCCCTTCCTGGGCGAGGACTCGTTTGTCATGTACCTCGGCGACAACCTCCTCCAGGGCGGCATCACCGAGCTGGTCGATCGCTTCCGCCAGAGCGAGCCGGACGCGCTGATCCTGCTGACACCGGTCGATGATCCCGAGAGCTACGGCGTCGCCGAGCTTGACGGCAACCGCGTCGTCGCGCTGGTTGAGAAGCCGGTGGCGCCCCGCAGCAACCTCGCGCTGGTCGGCGTCTACATGTTCACAGCGGCGGTCCACGACGCCGCGCGCGCGATCGAGCCGAGCGCCCGCGGCGAGCTCGAGATCACCGACGCGATCCAGCAGCTGCTCGACGCCGACCTATCCGTCGAGTCGCACATCGTGCGCGGCTGGTGGAAGGACACGGGCCAGCTCGCCGACATGCTCGAGGCCAACCGGCTGATCCTCGACACGATCGAGCCGCGCTGCGACGGTGAGCTCACGGACACACAGCTCGATGGTCGCGTGATCGTCGAAGCCGGAGCGCGGCTACTGCGATCGACGGTTCGCGGGCCGGCGATCATCGGCGCCGGCGCGCAGCTGGTCGACGCCTACGTCGGCCCGTACACCGCGATCGGCGAGCGCTGCACGATCGAGCGCGCGGAGGTCGAGCACTCGATCCTGCTCGCTGAATGCGTCGTCCATGACCTCGATGTCCGGATCGAGGCGTCGCTGCTCGGCCGCAACGTGCGGATCCGCCGCGACGCTCGCCAGCCGCGCGCCTACCGCCTGATGGTGGGCGACAACTCAGAGATCGCCGTGCCCTGATGCGCGTGCTCGTCACCGGCGCCGGCGGCATGCTTGCTCGCGAGCTCGTGGTTGTCGCCGCGCAGCGCGGTCATGATGTCGCAGCGCTGACTCACCGAGAGCTCGATGTCCGCGATCGCCTGGCGGTCGGCGCGGCGGTCGCAGCCGAGTCGCCGGATCTGATCGTCAACTGCGCCGCGTGGACGGACGTCGACGCAGCCGAGACCCGGGAGACGGCCGCGCTCGAGCTCAACGGCGTCGCGCCCGGGCTGCTGGCCGAGGCCGCAAACGCGAACGACGCCCGCCTGATCCACATCTCGACCGACTACGTCTTCGACGGCCGCTCGACGACGGCCTACGTCGAGTCCGCCGAGCCGGCGCCGCGAAGCGCCTACGGCCGCACAAAGCTCGCCGGCGAGCAGGCCGTGAAGGCGGTCGGAGGCCCGCACGCGCTGGTTCGAACCTCGTGGCTCTTTGGCGCGGGCGGCCGCAATTTCGCCGCGACGATGCTCGGCTTTGCCGCCGAGCGCCGTGAGGAGGTGTCGGTGGTTGCCGACCAGGTCGGATGCCC
>DATAJI010000172.1:0-8109 GCA_036262195.1 Solirubrobacteraceae bacterium | reverse complement strand
CGGTTCAGGTCCGTGTGGAGGTAACTCTGTGGAGGTTCGAGTCCTCTCATCCGCATCGAGATGCCTTCCGGCTCGCGAGCTGCGGCCGCGGTGCCGGCATCGGTTGGTGGCCGCGTCTCCTGCGGGCTGCTCCACGGCCGGCTCGTAGAGCGAGGGCCGGGAGCGTGCGCGGCGTTAGTTAGACGCTCCGACCTCGGCGATATCGCCGACTCGCGACTGCGCGCCGTCGTGTGGGAGGACAACCTGAGCCGGCGTCGTGGGGTGTGACATGCGGGTAGCTCGGCGGCCCCGTGCGCCTGCAGTTGGTCGATGTGCTGCGCAAGCACGCGGGCAAGGTCTTCGTCTCCGAGCTCGTGTGGTTCAGCGTTGGCTGCCCATTGGGGCCAGCGCGACGGGTTGAACAACAGGCGGCACGCTCATCACGCCGCTGGCCGGTCAAGCGCCGTCGAGGCAAGCAGTGCGTGGCAAGGCGCGAGCTCACTACGGCGCTCGTCGCTGAGCTGGTCGATAATGATGCTCGCGCCGACGTAGACGGCGCCGGCCTCCTCGAGAAGCCGCCGGCCGATCAGACCTTGGCTGCCGGTCTCGAACCAGTCGTCGACGAGGGCGATTCGCTCCCCGGCATGGACCGCCGCCCGCTGGAGGCGGAACACGTGCTCGCGGCCGCGATAGTCGGCAGACGTACGGGCGCTGAACGTCTCGCCGGGGTACAGGCCGTCGCTCTTGCGGATCGCGACGAAACCGACGCCGAGGTGGCCGGCGACCGCCGCGCCGAGCACGAAGCCGCGCGACTCGATACCAGCGACCTTATCGACGGTGCCACGCAGCGGCACGGCGAGCGCCTGAATCACCCGTGAGAAGAGCGCCGAGTCCCCGAACACGGGCCAGATGTTGCCGAGTCCCTGCTCGTCGAGCGCGATCGATGCGGCCAACGAGTCGGCGAGCGATGGCTGGCGCGCTTCGCTCATGCTCCGCTAATCGTAGTGTTGGAGCTGGGGCGCCGGCAAGCACAGGGCAGCGGCTAGCCCGCCGCCGCCGGCGGGCGGGCCCCGACGCGTGCGCGTAGGCTAGGCGCCCCCATGAGCGCCAACCCGGAAACTCACGCCTCGCCGCGCAAGCACCACGCACACGAGCTCTTCGAGCGTCTGCCACGCCAGTACCACACGATGGGGGCGCTGATGAGCTTCGGCCAGGATCCGCGTTGGCGGCGCATGCTCGTGGCGGCGATCGCACCGCGACCTGGCGAGCGCGTGCTCGACGTCGCGACAGGAACAGGGCTCGTTGCGATGGCCCTGGCCCGGAGCGGCTGCGAGGTGGTTGCCATCGACCAGAGCGAGTCGATGCTCAGTGTGGCGCGAGCCCAGCTCGCGCGCGCCAGCGACCTCGCGGGGCGCGTCCGCTTCGTGACCGGTGAGGCAGAGCGCCTCCCGTTCGAGGACGGCGAGTTCGATGCCGTGAGCTTCACCTACCTGCTGCGCTACGTCGATGACCGCAGTGCGACGCTGCGCGAGCTGGCACGGGTCCTAAAGCCCGGTGGACGGATCGGCATGGTCGAATTCGGCGTTCCGCCGCAGTCTCTGCTCCGGGCTCTCTGGCGCGTGCACACGCGCACCTTCCTGCCACTGCTCGGCCGGCTGGCCTCGCCAGCGTGGGTCGAGGCCGGGCGTTTCCTCGGCCCGAGCATCGAGCAGCTCTACGTGCGCGAGCCGGACCTCGCTGCTCTCTGGCGGGCGAGCGGAATCGAGAACATCTACGAGCGGCGGCCGAGCTTCGGCGCCGGGGTCGTCATCTGGGGCAAGCGGAGTGAAGAGCGCGTCGACTGAGGTAGACCGTCCGACGTTCTATGCGCTACGGCCCGGCGGCTGGCGTGATCTCATCACCGTGCTACATCCCCCATACACGGCATGGAACCTTGCCACGGTTGCGCTGGGCGCCGTGGTCGCGCCGACGCTTCACGCGTGGCGCCTGGGCGCAACGCTCGGTGCTTTCTTCCTCGCCGTCGGCGTCAGTGCGCACGCGCTCGACGAGCTGCACGGCCGGCCACTACAGACAGAGCTCAGCAAGCGCACGCTGATCGCCCTCGCGACTACCGCCCTCGCCGGTGCGGTGGCGATCGGCGTCGTGACAGCGGTCGTCGTCTCGCCGCTGCTAATACCGCTGATCGCCTTTGGCGGCCTCTTCGTGCCGGCCTACAACCTCGAGCTCGCCGGCGGCCGATTCCACAACGACTTCTGGCTCGCGGTCGGCTGGGGCGGCTTCTCAGCCTTCACCGGCTACTTCGTCAATGCCCTGACCGTTCGCCCCGCGGGCTTGCTTGTGTCGGCCGCATGCTGCTTCTTCCTCCTCGCTCAGCGACGACTCAGCACCCCGGTGCGCGAGCTGCGCCGCCGGACGGTCGAGGTCACCGGCCAGCAGCGCCTGAGCGACGGGACGGTCATCGAGCTGACTCGCGAGAGGCTGGTAGCGCCGCTCGACGGAGCCCTTTCGGTGCTGTGGATCGCCTTCGTCCTACTCGCTGCCGGCCTTCTCGTGTTCAGGCTTTCGGGCTGACCACGCCACGTTGCGGGTTACTACTGATCTTTGTCAGCAGTGACTACGCGACCTGACGTTTTCGCCTTGATCCAAGCCCATGAGAGCGACAGGATGGCGCGCACAGCATGGGTTCGATCGTCGACCTCAACGGACGCGCGTCCTACGTCCACTGGCACTTCTTTTTGATGTCGGTGCCGAACCTGGTCGTTGTCGCACTGATGCTGATCGTGTTCGCGCTCGCGCTCTATCTCCGTGCACCCGGCGCCAGGCGGCCGAAGGACGACAAATGAGCTCGTGGACCGGACGCGTTCGGGAGTTCGGGCTGCGCAACCTACCGCCTGAGCGGCTCCTTCCGGATTCTCAGCCGGCTTACATGACGTCGGCGATCTACCTGTTCGGCGCGCTGACGATCGGGGCGCTTGCCACAATCATCGCCTCGGGCACAATCCTCGCGCTCAAAGGGCCAACCTGGTGGCATGTGCAGTCAATTGGCCACTTTTTCAACAGCATTCACCTCTGGTCGGTCGAGCTGTTCTTCTTCTTCATGGTCATCCACCTGTGGGGGAAATTCTGGATGGCGGCCTGGCGCGGCGGCCGCGCGCGGGTCTGGATGACGGGCACTATCACCTTCCTGGTCGCGATCCCCTGCGCGTTTACTGGCTACATCTCGCAGCAGAATTTCGACGCACAATGGATCGCAACACAGGGCAAGGACGGGATGAACTCACTCGGCGTGGGGGCGTTCTTCAACGTCCTCAACTTCGGCCAGATGTACAGCTACCACATCCTCCTGCTGCCAATCGCCGTGGTCGCGCTGGTGTCGCTTCACATCCTGCTGGTCCGCCGCCACGGCATCGTGCCGCCGCTACCGTTCGATGACAGCGTCGCCGCAGCCTCCGAGCCTAAGCCGTGATCAAGCGGCGGCTCAGCAACCGCGAGCTGAACGAGGCAGCGAAGCATTACGACGGGCCGTATCGCCCCTATGACATCGTCAAGGAGGTGTGTGTAGCGACCGGCGTCGTGATGCTGATCGCTGTGATCCTGACGATCCTCTTCTCCTCCCCCGACCTGCCGCCATCGACGATCGCGAGCTGGTCGCGGACGATGCCGATCGATTTCGTCACCACCGCGGTGACCGAGCTAGACGGCACCAGCGAGACGGCGACCTACGGGCCGCCCTACAACCACGAGAGTGGCTCGGTGCAGCACATCGCCTTCATCAAGCTCCAGCAGTGGCTCGGCGTCAGCCACCCGATCAACGCCCCATACGACTTCGTGATCCAGCCACTGCGGATGGTCCCCGACGACCCGGCGTTGCAGAGCGCGGTCAGCGCCTACAAGCACGCACCGGCGAAGACTCAAAACGCTTGGACGACGGCCTACTCAAACGCGCTCGGCAAAGCGAGCGCCAAGCAGGATGGGCCGCTCAGCGTCCCGGCCGGGAACTACGGCCCAGTCGCACCGATGATGAGCGCGCTGCTGGCGCTTGCCCAGAGCGGCGGGCTCGACGGCGACCTGCTGACGAGCTCGCAGTTCTACCAGACCGACTTCACCAAGCCGCTGCTGCTTCTGGAAGACGGCAACGCGCTCAACGACCGCGCGACCTACCAGCACCTGCAGGGTGAGCAGTGGGGGATGATGAACGAGACCGGCAGCTACCCCGGGCAGGTGTGGCTGTGGCTCTACACCTTCTGGTATCAGGTCTCGCCGCTGTCGAGCTCCGCCAACGTCGACGCGCTGGTGATGGCGATCATGGGTGTGCTCAGCGTCGGCCTTATCCTCGTCCCGTTCCTCCCCGGGATCCGCTCGATTCCGCGGCGGATCCCTGTCTACAAGCTGATCTGGCGGGACTGGTACAGCACTGCTGGGGCGAAGAACGTGCCGCCCGCCTCAGGCAGCGCGGCGTCGCCGCCGCCCTCCTAGCTCCGCACAACGCGCCTCCGAGTAGACGGGCGGCAGCCGAGCGCTGCGCCGTGCAAGCTCGCCCAGGTCCGCACACTCGAATCCGACCGCGCTCGATCTGGCGGGGCGGACGCGCCGCAACTACCGGCGCGCCGCCTGGCGAGCGGATAAGCTGAGTCGGCGGGGGACCCGTGACGGAGGGACCCGGATGCAGATCTCGTGCTCGCGCAACCGATCGTGTCGATGAAGCGGTACGCGCCTGGCGCAGAGCATCGCCGCCTGCGGAATCGCTGCCTGCCCCCGGGAGCCCTCGCCGTGTCGGTGGGCATCCTGGCGCTTGCTCTCGCCTGGCCGTCATTCGCCGACGCGTCCACAACCGGGCCCAGCGGCACGACCGGCGCTGGAACGCTGCCGCCGGAGACATTGTCGCCGATGCCGGGTACGCCCGACGCGTTTCCAGACACACAGATCAGCTTCCTCGGCTCGCCCGCTGCGGACATCAAGGAGATCGTCGTCAGGGGCTCGCGCTCGGGGCTCCACAACGGCAAGCTCGAGTCCTACTCGACCGGCACGGGTGGGAGCTTCCTGCCGCGCCAACCGTTCACGACGGGCGAGAAGGTCACGGTCACGGCGACGATCGTCGCCGGCACAGCCAGTGAGCGCGTCAGCACCTACTTCTACGTCGCCGACCCCTACGTGCTGCCGCAGTCGGCGCCATCGCGGCGACAGCCAGGGACAGCGGCAACCGTCCAGCGGTTCCTCTCGAGGCCCGACCTGACGCCGCCGGTGGTCAAAGTGGCCGTGCCAGCCGCCGATCCGACGCTCGGCGACATCTTTGTCGCACCGACCTCGGGCCCCGGCCAACCCGGACCGATGATCGTCAGCCCGGCTGGAACCCTCGTCTGGTTTCACCCGACGCACTACCCATCCCGTGCCTTCGACTTCAACATGCAGACCTACGAAGGCAAGCCGGTGCTGACTTGGTGGCAGGGGCGCACGATAGAGCTGCACGGCCAAGGCGTCGACGAGATCTACAGCGCCAACTACACGCCAATCGCCAAGGTCTATGCCGGCAACGGATTGTCCGCGGACCTCCACGACTTCCGGATCACGCCACAGAACACCGCTTTCATCACGGCCTACGCGCCGGTGTACTGGAACCTTCATCACGTCGGTGGCCCAACTCGCGGCCTGGTCGACGACGGCGTGGTGCAGGAGATCGACATCAAGACCCGCCTTGTGATGTGGCAGTGGAACGCGCTGGCACATGTCCCGATCTCAGACACCTACATGTCGATTCCGACCCACACCGCGACCGTTCTCGACTACTTCCACGTCAACTCAATCGACCCGCTGGCGGACGGCGACGTGCTGATCTCGTCGCGCAACACTTGGACGAGCTTCCTATTGGACGGCACGACAGGCGCGATCATCTGGCAGGTCGGTGGAAAGCACAGCACGTTCGCGCTCGGACCGGGGGCGCGATTTGCCTGGCAGCACGACGTCGAGATGCTCTCAAACAGCGCGCCCGGGCTATACGAGATCAGCCTGTTCGACAACGAGGACTCGCCGCCGGAAGCGAGCCAGTCGCGCGGGCTCGAGCTCGACCTGGACACCCAGAACGACACTGCGACTGTGGCCCGTCAGCTCGAGATCCCGGGGCACACGGTCGTCTCCGACAGCCAGGGTAACGTGCAGCAGCTCGCGAACGGCGACGTATTCGTCGGCTGGGGCCAGGTGGGGATCGAGTCAGAGTTCTCACCCAGCGGCGCATTAACGTTCGCCTTGGAGCTCGTTGGCTCGACGAGCAGCTTCCGTGGCTATCGCTACGTCTGGACCGCGCAACCGGTCACCGCTCCCGCGCTGCGTCACGCGACGCCCTCCGGCGGCGCGACCGAGCTTTACGTGAGCTGGAACGGAGCGACCGATGTCGCTAGCTGGACGGTCTTTGCTGGCCCGACGGCAACCCAGCTAGCGGCGGTCGGCACCTATCCCGACAGCGGCTTCGAGACGGCGATCAGTGCGCCTACGGTGGGGCCGTACGTCATGGTCGAGGCGAGGGGCGCCGCGGGACAGGTGTTGCACAACTCGGCGGTTGTGAAGCTCTAGCGCGCGCCGCGCGGCACTGCTTCCCGAGCGCACGCGCCCAGGCCCAGCGAGGTCATCGCCGTCTTCGCTTGCCCGTCAGCCTCGTCGGCAGCGAGCGCCACCGTCGCGATCCGTGCCGCGTTCTGGGCGCGCACCGCGGCGATCAATCTGGCGACTAGCTCGAGCTCACGCCGCGTGCTGGCTAGTGCGCTTGCGAACTCTGGCGCCTTGCTCGCCGGCGCAGTGAGCACCGTGAGCTGCTTCAGCTCGGTGCGGACGATCGGCAGCTCGAGCTGCGCCTCGTGAGCAAAGGACACCAACGAGCGACGCTCCGCCGGAAGCCCCACGATCTCATCGTCGGCGTTCGTGCAAATCGTGTTGGCGACCGCGGAGAAGTTTGGCGTCGCCGGCATCGCGCCGCCGCAGCCGCCTAAAGCCACGGCGAGCCAGACTACGACCCCGGCGGCGGCCTTGCCCGGAGCTGATCGCCACACGCGGTCTCGCCGAGCGCTCAGTGGCTCTGTTGGCGCGTCTGGTACTTGCGGCGGAGAATCCGGACCAGCCGGAACAACAGGCCAACCATCGCCGGAGTGTCGCACACGCGGCGTCGGGCAGCGCGTCCGTGGAGTGCCGTGTCAGCCGTTGGACGCGGCCGACCGATAGTCGATGCGGCGAGGCGACGCGGGCTCGCTCCGGCCCCTGACGCGGATGCGCGAGGATTATCAGGTGACCAGCGCGACGCCGACGATGCGTGCGATGGTGTTCGAGGAGGTGGGCGCACCGCTCCGCCCGGTCGAGCTGCGCCTTCCCATCCCCGCTCCGAACGAGCTGTTGCTGCGAGTCGAGGCCTGTGGGATCTGCCGCACCGACCTGCATCTGCTCGACGGCGAGGTTACGATCGCCCATCCGCCACGTGTCCTCGGTCATCAGATCGTCGCCCGGAGCGTCAGCGACGGACGCCGCGTCGGCGTCCCGTGGCTAGGCTGGACCGACGGGGACTGCTCGCAGTGCCGTGCCGGACGCGAGAACCTCTGCGAGCACGCTCGCTTCACCGGCCGCGACATCGACGGTGGCTTCGCCGAGTATGCGGTCGCCGACAGGCGCTTCTGTTTCGAGCTCCAAAGCGACGCGGCGCCGGAGCAGATCGCGCCACTGCTCTGTGCCGGATTGATCGGATACCGCTCGCTGCGTATGTGCGGCGACGCGCACCGAATCGGGTTCTATGGCTTCGGCGCGTCGGCCCACATCCTCGCGCAGGTGGCAGCGTGGCAAGGGCGCGAGGTCTACGCCTTCACGCGTAGCGGCGACGAGGCCGCACAGGCTCTGGCGCGCGAACTGGGCGTCGTCTGGACGGGCGCCTCCGAAGAGACGCCGCCGGAGGCGCTCGATGCCGCGATCATCTTCGCGGCGGTCGGCCCGCTCGTGCCGCTCGCGCTGAAAGCACTCCGGCCCGGTGGAACCGTGGTTTGCGCCGGCATCCACATGAGCGATATCCCGGCTTTCCCGTACGAGATCCTCTGGGGCGAGCGCGTGATCCGCTCAGTCGCCAATCTGACCCGCGCCGACGGCATCGAGTTCATCGAGCTC
>DATAJI010000171.1:0-7787 GCA_036262195.1 Solirubrobacteraceae bacterium | reverse complement strand
GCGCTCGCAGCGCTCGCCCAGGAGGCTCGGGGAGTAAAATTGGTCTCGCCCTCGTGACTGTCGATCCGTCCGACGCGAGGCGGAACATCCTCGACCCCACAGCACACTTTTGAGGGCGCCGAGACCCGGGCGCCAGGAGGCGCGAGACGATGGCAGCAAGCACGAAAGATGATGCGGTAGAGGTACGCGGCCTGGCCGTCACGCGGCTGTTCACGACGCCCGAGGTCGAGCCTTTCGACACCGTCGATTGGGAGATCCGCGATGCGCGGATCGGGCACGGCGACAAGGTGGCCTTCGAGCAGCGCGAAGTCGAGTTCCCGGCCACCTGGAGCCAGAACGCGACGAACATCGTCGCCCAGAAGTACTTCCGCGGCCAGCTCGACTCGCCCGAGCGCGAGCGCTCGGTCCGCCAGATGATCGGCCGGGTCGCAGGAACGATCGCCGGCTGGGGTCGCGCGCGCGGCTATTTCGCGAGTAACGCCGACGGCGACGCGTTCGAGGACGAGCTGACCTACGTGCTGCTGCACCAGCTCGCGGCGTTCAACTCGCCAGTCTGGTTCAACGTCGGCTTCGAGGAGAGCCCGCAGTGCAGCGCCTGCTTCATCCTCTCCGTCGAGGACACGATGGAATCGATCCTCGCCTGGAACACCAAGGAGGGCACGATCTTCCGCGGCGGGTCGGGCTCGGGAATCAACCTTTCGAACATCCGCGGGTCGATGGAGCCGCTCGCCAAGGGCGGCACCGCCTCCGGCCCCGTCTCGTTTATGCGCGGCGCCGACTCCTGGGCCGGGACGATCAAGTCCGGTGGCAAGACGCGCCGTGCGGCGAAGATGGTCGTGCTCGACATCGACCATCCGGACATTCGTGAGTTCATCTGGTGCAAGGCGCTGGAGGAGGACAAGGCCGAAGCACTGCGTGACGCCGGCTTTGACATGTCGATCGACGGTGATGGCTTCAAGTCGATCCAGTACCAGAACGCGAACAACTCGGTCCGCGTAACCGACGAGTTCATGCAGGCCGTCGAGGACGACGGCGAGTGGCACCTGATCTCCCGTACGACCGGCCAGCCGATCGGCGAGCCGGTCCGGGCACGCGAGCTGATGCGCGAGATCGCCGAGGCGGGATGGCGTTGCGCGGATCCGGGCGTGCAGTACGACACAACGATCAACCGCTGGCACACCGACCCGGTCAGCGGGCGGATCAACGCCTCCAATCCGTGCAGCGAATACATGCACGTCGACGATTCGGCCTGCAATCTCGCTTCGCTCAACCTGATGAAGTTCCGGCGCGAGGCCGGGAGCTTCGACGTCGCCACCTTCGAGCACGTGGTCGACATCGTCCTGCTCGCGCAGGAGATCATTGTCGGCCCGTCGAGCTACCCGACCGAGCAGATCGCTGTCAACGCGCGTGCGTTTCGCCAGCTCGGGCTCGGCTACGCGAACCTCGGCGCGCTCTTGATGAGCAATGGCATGCCCTACGACTCCGACATGGGTCGCAACTCCGCTGCGGCGATCACCGCCCTGATGACCGGTCGCGCCTACGCGCAGTCAGCGCGGATCGCGGGCGTGCTTGGCCCCTACGAGCACTATCCGGAGAACAGCGAGCCGCACAACGCGGTGATGCGGATGCACCGTGACGCCGCCTACGTGATCGCCGAAGACGAGCGCACCGACGGTGAGTTGCTCGCCGCGGCACGCCGGGCGTGGGACGAGGCGGTGGAGCTCGGCGAGCGCTACGGCTACCGCAACGCGCAGGCCACTGTGCTCGCGCCGACCGGCACGATCTCGTTCCTGATGGACTGCGACACGACTGGCGTCGAGCCGGACTTCTCGCTCGTCAAGTTCAAGGAGCTCGTCGGCGGTGGCCAGATGACGATCGTGAACGGGACGATTCCGCTGGCACTCCGCACGCTCGGCTACTCACGCGAGCAGCTCGAGCAGATCGTCGCCTACGTCAACGAGCACGGCACGATCGTTGGCGCCCCCGGCCTCAGCGAGAAGCACCTACCCGTGTTCGACGTCGCCGTGGGCGAGCGCGCGATCTCGCACATGGGGCACATAGAGATGATGGGCGCAGTCCAGCCGTTCATCTCCGGCGCGATCTCGAAGACCGTCAACCTGCCGAGCACGGCGAGCGTCGAGGACATCGCCGACGCCTACACGCAGGCCTGGCGTCTCGGCGTCAAGGCCCTGGCGATCTACCGCGACGGCTCGAAGACGGCACAGGCGCTGCGCACCGACGCACAGCACAGCGCTCCGGAGCCGGTCAACATCGACGCAGCAATCGCCGACGCGGTCGACGCTGCGATGCGCGAGGTCGGGCCGAAGCGCAAGCGGATGCCGCGTGAGCGCCAGTCGCTCACGCACAAGTTCTCGCTCGGCGGGCATGAGGGTTACATCACGGCCGGCATGTATGAGGATGGGTCGGTCGGCGAGATCTTCCTCACCGACATCGGCAAGGAGGGTTCGACGCTGCGCGGGATGATGAACGCGTTCGCGACGGCGATCTCGATCTCGCTGCAGTACGGCGTGCCGCTCGAGACGCTAGTGCAGAAGTTCAGCTACATGCGCTTCGAACCCGAAGGGATCACCAACAACCCGGAGCTCCCGTTCGCGAAGTCGATGCCCGACTACATCATGCGCTGGCTCGCCTCGCGCTTCCTCGACGCCGACGCACAGGAAGAGCTCGGCATCCTCACGCCCGCGGTTCGCGCGCGCAAGGCGGCGCAGGATGCTGCCAGCTCGCTCGGCTCAGACACCGCGGGACCAAGTACGCCGATCGAGGCGCCCACGAATGGCGGCAATGGCGCTGCCAAGGCGGCGGCCGCGCTCACTGACACGCCGCCAGTCATCCCGGCGAAGCTCGTCGGCTTCGATCTCGGTCCCGCCTGCGCGCAGTGCGGCGGGATGATGCAGCGGACCGGGTCTTGCTACACGTGCTCGAGCTGCGGGAACAACACGGGGTGCGGGTAGGTTCAGCCGGCGGGCTCTGCTGGCGTGCAGTGATCGGCGCCCGCGGCAGGATCGGCGGGCGACCGGGGCGCTGTCTCCTCGATTAGTCCTGGAGTGAGGCTAGGTACTGGGTGACGGGGAGCTCGGCCCGGCCGACGTGGCAAGTGTCCCAGTCGGCTGCTCCGATCAGCTGGCGACGGAGCGGGTCACCCCCCGCGGCGGCGAGCTGCTCGGCTGAGGGGAACTCACGCTGTGTCACCCAGCGGGGTGAGTAGCCGTAGAAGACGACCGCGCGCGTTCGCTCGGAGGTGTTAGTGCCGCGCCCGTGCCAGATGCGTCGCTCGAAGAGCGTGACGTCACCGGCCTTGGCGAGTACGGGGATCGCTCCCTCCGGAGTCTGCCCAGGCGTCCGCGGCAGCGGCTCTGTCCAGTGGTTGCTGCCCGGGATCACCTCGAGGTTGCCGTATCCCTCCTCGTCACAGTCGCTGAGCCACCAGCCGAGCTTGACCGACAGTCGAGCTCGGTAGTCGAGGTCCGCGGTCTGGCGACCGCCGTCCTCGTGCCAGCGCCAGGCGTTGCCGGTTTCCTCCTCCGGCGGGTGCACGTCGATGTGCGAATGGTAGATGTGAATGTTTGGCGTCAGCGAGCCCGCGAGGACGCCGAGCAGCCGCGTGTCGACGCCGAGGTCCATCAGCGCCGGATGCAGATACGTAGCGCCGAGGGCGTGCACAAAGCCCTGCTTCGGGTCGTGGTGCTCGTCGGCGAGCTCGTCGACGATCGCCCGGTAGTAGGCGACCTCTTCCGCCGACAAGACCCCGGGGATGTGGACATAGCCAGCGCGGTCGAGCTCGTCGAGGATCTCTTGCGTCTGGGCGGAGTCGAACAGCCGCGTCTGTGTGCTCACGATGCTCACCCCTCGCGATGGTTTGCGGAACTTCGCCGGGAAGCCTAACGCACGTCGCGGCCCCCAAGGCCCCGCGTGCACGGCCCGCACCTGGGACTTCAGGTCCGCTCGAGCACCTCGTCGAGCAGCTGCTCGACCGCGTCTTCGTGCATCGACGAGCGCAGCTCGGCCGCGATCTGAACTCTGCTGTATCCCTGCAATGCGAGGTCAACCGCGCGCACTCGCTCTGCGCGGGTGGGGACCGCTACGGCGGACGCTGGCGCAGCCGAATCAGGCTGATGGGCGCTGACCGCGGCGTTGCTCGTGCCCTCCGGCGCAAGCACCTGCCGCAACCCCTCCAGCCGCGTGTTGATCGCCGACTCGAGCCGCGCGACGCGTGCGGTGAGTGCCGTGAGCTGGTCGTCGAGCGATGCGAGCGTGGTCTCAGTGGCCGAGCTCGCCGGCACCGAGTTCGAAGCGGAGCCGACCCCGGCGGACACCGGCGGCGGCAGCGACGCATCGTTCCACGCGGCCTCGACGATCGCCCTAGCATCACGCGCAGCCGCGCCCAGGATCTCGGCGACGCGTGCCGCTACGGAATCTGGTGAAAGCGGGGGTGTAGGTTCGCCAGCCATCGTCGCTTACCGGGTCACGCGGCCTCGCGGGCCCTGCTGCCACGAACGCACCGACGTCAGGAACCGAAAGTCGCGCTGAGAATACGCAATTCTGGCTGCGCCGGGTGAGGCATTTCCCGAGGGTGCGAGATTTACGGCAACGCTGTCCCAGGCGGGTCGTCTGCCGATACGTTTGACGAGGACAGCTCGATGACTGACGGCCCCCAGGCACACAACCGCGACGACGCTCCGGGCGCCGGGCGCCCGGGCGGGCCGCGCGGCGGCGCGGTTGGCAAAGCTCGCGTCTCGACCACTGCTCCGGATCTGGAGCAGAGGATCGCCGCTCTCACCGCCCAGGTCCGAGTACTGGCCGAGCGGTTCACGGGCATTCGCCCAGCGTCCCCGCTTCCGCAAGCCGCCTCCCCATCGCCCGGAGCCCAGGAGCCAGGCATCGTTCGCGAAGCTTCGTCGCCGGTGCTTCCCGGGGCATCCGAGAACACGAGCGCGATCGTTGCGGCGGCGCAGGCCGCGGCCGGCGAGATCCGCGCTAGCGCCGAACGCGAGGCGAAGCTCATTCTCGCGGCGGCGGGCTACAGTCCGATCGGGACCGTTCGCGCTCTGCGTGACACGGTCGCGCGGCAACGCGAGACACTGGCCGGGCTGGTCGCGGAGACGACCCGCATCGAGCACAGCGCCGCGATCCTGCAGGCCCAGATCCGCGCGCTCGAGGCTGAGATGCAGCAGGCGCTCGCCGCTATCGACGCGCTCGCCGACCGCGACGGCTGAGGGCCATCTGCAGCCCGACGCTTGGCTCGGCGTCCACGCAAGAGCGCGACGCCGGCGAGCCCTGATCAGTCGCGCCGATCGGCGCTCGCGCGGCGACCGCCGCGGTGCTTCTCTGTGTACATCGCGGCGTCAGCCCGTGCGATCAACGCCTCAGGCTCGATCGTTGCATCTCGCTCGATGACGACGCCGACGCTCGCCCGCACCTCGAGCAGTCGACCACCGGCGGTTACCGGTTTTGCGATCGCCTCGGCCAGGCGCCGCGCAAGAGGCGCCGCGATCTGGTCGTTGGCGAGGTCTTCGCATAGCACGACGAACTCGTCACCACCAAAGCGCGCGACCGTGTCACCGTCGCGCACCTCGCCCTGAAGTCGCTGGGCGACGCTGACCAGCACGTCATCGCCGACGACGTGCCCGTAGCGGTCGTTGACCTCCTTGAACCCGTCGAGATCGACAAAGATCACGCCGATCGCCGTTTCCTGACGCACCCGGCGCGCGAGCGCGACCTCCAAGCGGTCGAGCAACAGCTCGCGGTTGGGAAGGCCGGTGAGCGGGTCGTGGAGCGCCCGATGCTCGAGCGCTCGGCGGGTGTGCAGCTCGCCGCTGGCATCGCGCAGCCAGACGACACGGGAGTTCCCAGCGATGCTCAACGAGGTCACGCCTACGATTAGTGCGCCGCCATCGTGGAGCGTCGCCTCCAGCTGTTGCGAGTCGCCACCGCCCGCCAGAGCAGCGCGAAGCGCCTGCTCGAAATCCTCGGGCTTGACAACGATGCGCTGGATCGCGAGCAAGACCCCGCCGAGGTCGCGCTGCGCGGCCGCGCCGGCGGCCTGGGGAACGAGCCTGCCGAGCTCGTCGTTCGAAAGCACGAGCCTGTCGGGGGGCTCGATCACGAGCACCGCGACGGGCAGATCGTCAAACACGCCGCGTAGCAGTCTGGCGTAACTCTCGAGTGCCTCACGTGAGAGGAGCGCAGACGTTGCAACGCCGCGGGCTTCCGAGTCCCTCGTCGGCTGTGTCTGTCCTGTCGACCCCGAGTGGCTCGACATCTGGGTATCCGCTCCGATCATGATCATCTGTTGCTCCGCTCGAGCAAGATTGCCGGTGACCGGCGGCGGACAAACCTCACTCGCGCGAAGTGACTTTCTATCTGGTCAAGCTAGAGGTACCCAAGCTGGAAACGGAGACACCGATAGCGGTCGGGGGACACTGCGGCGCTGACTCCACGAGTCATTCCGCCGCCAGCCCAACCACCCGGATCGATCTGACGTCGCCAGTCGGCACCTCGAGCGTGACATTGACGCCGAGTCTAGGGCCACAGTTACGCGCGTGGGGGTGAGGAAATTCACTCGCACGGGCGGGCACGCGACGCAGACGGCGGGTAGCCTCTCGCCGGCGGTGCTCATCGAAGACGAGAAACGGATCGCAGCGGAGGCCGCTGCCCAACTCGTGCAGGACGGGGACCTCGTCGGCCTAGGCACCGGCTCGACCGTTGCCTACTTGCTACCCGCGCTCGCGGCGCGCGGACTCCGGATCCGTTGCGTCGCAACCTCCCCGGCGACAGCCCGGGTGGCGAGTCAGCTAGGGATCGAGATCGTGTCGTTTGACGAACTCGAACGACTCGACATCGCGATCGACGGAGCGGACCAGATCACGAACGACGGCTGGCTGGTCAAGGGCGGTGGCGGGGCACACACTCGCGAGAAGATCGTGGCAAACGCCGCGGCACGCTTTGTCGTCGTTGCATCCTCCAACAAGCTCGTGGCAGCCTTGAAACCTCCGATTCCGCTCGAGCTGCTGCGATTCGGCGTGGAATCCACCCTCGCCACGCTCGAAATGGCCGAGTTACGCAATGTCCCACAGAGCCCGGACGGCGGACTGATCGCCGATTACCAGGGACCGGTCGGCGACCCCGCAGCGCTAGCCGCTTGGCTGTCGGCAACGCCTGGCGTGGTGGAACACGGGCTGTTCGCGCCGTCACCGAGCACGGAGATCGTCGTCGCTCGCGACGGCAAGACGGTGGATCGGACCAACGGAAGATAGCCGCCGCCGCGCCGCACTTGTAGGACACGGGATCACGCGCCGGTAGGGGGATATCCCCCCAGCGGATGAGATGAATGACCACCAGAGGGTGGCCGGCGCGGCCGCGAGGATGGCACATGGCTTTGGATCCAGCCGTACCGGCGCCCGGATCCGCGCGGCCGCCTGGCGCCGCGGTCGACCGGCCAAAGGCCGTCGCCGCCGCGATCACGGGCGTGGTAGTCGCGCTCGCTATCTGGGGCGGGCGACTCGAGGTCATACCGGGTGGGAGCTCACAGCCGCCGAGCGCCGCTGGTGTGAGCGCGCCGGCTGCGCCGGGCAACTCAGCCGATTCCCAGGGAGCGCAGAGCTTGGCGAGAGACCGGGGCTCGAGACTGACTCGATGCCAACGCACAGAGCCGCGAACCAGCCACCAGTCACGCAGCTCGGGCGCCGCCTGCGCCGCCGAGCACGCCGCGCGAGGATTCTCCGTCGGCGCGTCGGCGCGCTGACGATCTCACTGTTTCTCGCCTCATG
>DATAJI010000170.1:0-1936 GCA_036262195.1 Solirubrobacteraceae bacterium | reverse complement strand
GTACGTGACTCTGAACCGTCGGCCTTTGCAAGGGGACTCTCGAAGTTTTTTTCTTCATCGAGCTTGGCCTTTCGTCGTCGAGCATGGATCCCTCCTGTGCGCAGTCGATCGACTGACTGCGGGAGTCTGGTCTGGATGGCGTGACGCCTGGCGCGTGTCGCTTTCGAGCTTTCCCTCGATTGACTCTTCGCGCTCACCGGGCAGCCGCTGTGGGCGTTGGGACCCGGGGCGCAGATTGGGGTGCGGGCGGAGGATCGAGACGCAATTTACAACGCGAGCTGCACGCGTCGGTAGGACACCGGCGCGAGACTCATCACGAAACCGCGCGTTCATCGATCGACCAGGTGGTGCTCAAGAGACGGCGCGCTCGAGGCGCATCGGGTAGGTGCGCTCTACATCGAAGCGACCTCCGAAGTGGGGCGGCGCTTGGTGCGCCGGTGGATCTTCTTGGCCGCGAGCTCCAGTGCCGCGGCGTGAGCGGTGTCGTCTTGGATGCGTCGACGCACGCCGGTGCTGCTGGCGTTGGCCTGCTCTGCAGGACTGTAGAATGTTCCGCGCGGCACATGGCCCAAAGCACCCCGGCGAGTCGGCGCGCGACCGCCACGGCGCCGATGGGCGAACCGCGACGCTTTGCGATGCGCGCGCCCCACATCCGTAACGGGTCGTCGGCAGGCGATGCGCGCAGGATGGACCACGCCGCTTGCACGAGCATGGCGCGCGCGTGGGGGTTGCCCTGCTTGGTGATGGATCCCAGCCGCCGCTTGGCGGGTCCTCCGGTGGTCGACTCCGACGGCACCAGGCCCAGATAGGCGCTCACAGCATGAGCGCTTTTGAAGCGCTTCGGATCGTCGATGACCGAGAGGAACGTCGCGGCGACGATGAGTCCGACCCCGGGGACCGTGGCGCAGAGCCGGATCAGCGGGTCGGTCTTGGCCACCTGCTCGAGCTCGTCGTCGACGTGCGCGAGCTGTTGCTCGATCGCTTCGAGCGCGGCCACCAGCGGAGCGATGAGCGCGCGGATCTTGCCATCCAGCTCGGTGGCCTGGAGCCGATCGAGAAAGTTGTGCGTCGAGCACGAGGGCAGAGCCGTGCCCTCGGCACGCGCCAATCCGCGGATGGTGACGACGTACTGAGACCGTGTCTCCACCAGCGCCTGCCGGATGCTCAGCTGCTTGCGTAGCTCGCGTCGCGCCGGGCTGAGCACGTGCGCTTCGGGGATCCGCCCGTGGTCCACCGCCATCGCGATGTGCTCGGCGTCGATCGCGTCGTTCTTGCGCTTGTGCTGCCCCACGCCGATCGTCTTGAGCCGCGTCGTGTCCACGATCTTCGGCTGGTGACCCCACTGGGTGAGCACGTCGTGGACGTGCCATGCTTCGCGCGCCGCCTCGAACGCCACGCACGCCGGCGCCGTGCCGTTGCCCAGGCGCGACGCCAATTCCTCGAGTCGCGTGACGGCGACCCGGTCCACCACCTGTCCAGCGCGCACCTCGCAATACGCGATATGGCGCGCGCCCAAGTCCAAACCTACGCTGCGCATGACCGACCTCCCTTGGGCCCCCACTTCCTGTGGCTCCGACCACGCGGGGGTGCCGATAGCTTCGGCTACCGGCGGGAGGTCGGTCGCTTGTTTCGATGCCGCGGTCTCCCGGGGGGCTGGGGGCGTTATGCCCCCAGGACTGGCCTCCGAGCTCCCGGCGCCTCCGGCGACGCTGTCCGCTTCGTCCATCCCGGCGATCCTCGAGCCATGGGCTCCTGCCTTACTGCGGCTTCTCCGCCTTCGGCAGGTGGCACCAACGCCGTCGGTCTCGCGCGCCGACGGTTCATCCCATCTACAACCTGCCGGCCTAATTGAGCGCCGCGCCCCGGCTACTACCCGTCTCTCGCGGAGCTGGCCGCCGCCCTCACGTACGGCATCGCCAAGAACCACCCCTTCCTC